>JAIBCE010000147.1 GCA_019694315.1 Sandaracinaceae bacterium | reverse complement strand
GAGGCGCGTGCGGTGCGCGTGGAGCGCGTGCGACGGCGTCGGGCCGCCCTCGCAGCGTCATGGCGGTGGCGGGCCTCCTCGGCGCGGGCCAGGGCTGCCGCCTCGCGCGCGGCGCTCCGGTCGACCCACGGATGGTAGGGCGGCTCCTCGTCGCAGCGGGGCACGTCGTCGACGGCGCAGTAGATGCGGACGTGCATGTGGTTCGTGTGCTGGCGCTCCGCGTCGATCACCGCATCGACCCGCGACAGCAGCTCCTCCGAGGCCCCACGACGGCGCCCCTCGGCCAAGAGGAGCTGCTCGATGTGCGCGGCGAGGAAGATGAACTGCACGGGGGTCTCGGTGTCCTCGACGAGCGCCTCGACCAGCTCCCACGTGCGGCCCACGTCGAGGTGCACGCTCGCGTCCTGTCGCGCAGAGCCATCGCGGCGGATGTCGTAGAAGCGCTCGGTGAGGACGGGCTGCTCGTCGGCCCCGAGGAGGTAGAGGCCGACGTCCGCGTCGCGACCGCTGCGGTGCGAGCGATGCGGACCGAAGCGGCCGCCCGTCTCGCGCGACAGATCGCCCACGTGGAGCCGTGCACCCGGCGAGCGCTCCGCCACGCGGGTCGCCACGCGGCCGAGCAAGCTCACGAGCTCCATCGTGCCGAAGTGCTGGCCGTGCGAGCTGCTCTTCACCACGAGGTGCTCGGACGGCTCGAGCGCCACGCCGCGCACCAGCCGCCCACGGTTGGGGCTGCCCACCGAGACCGACCCGACGCCCGGCTCGGGACGCGGCCCCGTCCCGCGACGGCGACCGCGGCCACGTGCGCTCGTCGTGCGCTGTGCGCTGCTTCGCGTCGAGCGAGTGCCCGTGACGCGCGCGGTGCGGCCGGAGCTCCCGGGACGTCGCGCGGTGGCGCGGCCCGACCGCGAGCGCGTCGTGGTGCGCGCCGTCGCGGTGGTGCTCGACGAAGCGCCCCGCGACGCCCCCGAGGATCGCGCGTGAGCCGGCCGATCCTGGGCCTGCCCCGCCCCGGAAGAGATCGCGAGCGACACGGCGAGCCCGAGGAGGCACGCCCGGATCACCGCCAGCGCTCGCACCAGGGACGGCATCGGGTCGACCAAGGTCGCACGAGGCTCGGGGCCCAGGCAACCCGTCCTTTCAGGCACCACTGAACACGCGTTCCGAGGAACGCTCCGGAACGCACCGAGTCGTGGCAGCATCTTCCTTTTCTCACAGGGTCTCGGACATGATCCGCGGATGCACCTCCGCAGCATCGCCTTGCTCGTCCCTGCTTCGCTGGCGCTCGCATCGTCGAGCTGTGGTGGCTCCGGGCCCGCCGGCTGCGACCGAACGGTCGACGCGTCGGGCGACGCCTACGCAGCCGTCCAGGGCATGTTCGAGGCCGCGCAGCCAGGCGAGACGCTCTGCCTCCAGCCCGGCACCTACCGCCTCTCGGACGGCGTCGCGATCCGTGAGGCGATGGGCGTGACGGTGCGCGGCACGGGCGCGAGCCGCGACGCGGTGGTGCTCGACTTCCAGGACATCGACTCGCCCAAGGGCGTCACCGTGATGGCCTCGATGGACTTCGCCATCGAGAACCTCACGCTCCTCGATGCCCCAGGCGACAACCTCTTCATCAGCGGCAGCACGGGCGTGACGATCCGCGATGTGCGCTCGGGCTGGATGAACCGAGCGCAGGCCGGCCGCTACGCGCTCTACCCGGTCGAGTCCACCGACGTGCTCATCGAGCGCAGCGAGGCCTTCGGGTCCGCCGACGCGGGCATCTACGTGGGTCAGACCACCAACTGCATCGTGCGCGACTCGACGGCCCTCGCGAACGTCGCCGGGATCGAGATCGAGAACAGCACCAACTGCGAGGTGGTGGGCAACACCGCCGAGGACAACACGGGTGGCATCCTGGTCTTCGAGCTCCCGGGCCTCGCCCATCGCGGCGCCGGGACGCTCGTGCGCGACAACATCGTCCGCGGCAACAACCGCGAGAACTTCGCGATGGCGGGCACGATCGTGAGCTTCGTGCCAACCGGCACCGGCATCATGCTCATGGCGGCCAACGACGTGGAGCTCCGCGGCAACACCGTCGAGGACAACCACTCCACGGGCATCCTCTCGATCTCGTACGCGACGGCCGAGCTCGCCGGCGTCGAGGGCATGCCCGATCCGGCCTTCGATCCGTGGGCCGAGGGCGTCTACGTGCACGGCAACACGTTCACTGGCAACGGCGCCGACCCTGCAGCGCTCTTCACCGTCATCACCACGCCCGCGGGCATCGACACGCTCGAGGACGTGATCTTCGACGGCTACGTCGGACCGGCCCTCACGCCGGAGACCACGTTCTGCATGCAGGGCAGCGGCACCTTCCGCAACGCCGACTTCGACGCTCCCGCCGCCGAGCAGATGTCGACCACGGACCTCGGCGCCCACGCCTGCATGATGGCCGAGCGCGAGTCGGTGATGCTCCCGCAGGATCGCGGAGGCGTGTGAGCGAGGTGCGTCCGTCGCCGCGCCGCTGGCTCACCGCGGGCATCGCGACCCTCGCGCTCGCCTCGGCGAGCTGCGCCGAAGATCCGGGCCCCACGCAGCTCTCGGAGTGGGGCCTCTTCACGGCGGGCGCGACGCCCGTCGACGGCCTCGTCGAGTACGAGCTCCAGGCGCCGCTCTTCAGCGACTACTCGACCAAGCGTCGCTTCCTCCGTCTTCCGCCGGGCGGAGAGATCACGGTGACGGCCGACGGTCACTTCGTCTTCCCCGAGGGTACGATCATCGCGAAGACCTTCGGCTTCCGAGACGATCTCCGCGACGCGAGCTCGCACGAGCGCATCGTCGAGACGCGCCTGCTCGAGCTCCGCGGTGGGCGCTGGATCCCCTACGTGTACCTCTGGAACGACGACGCGAGCGACGCGCAGCTCACCCGCATCGGCGCCCGCATCCCCATCACGTTCACCGACCTGCACGGCGAGACGCAGACGATCAACTACCGCGTCCCCTCCACGACCCAGTGCGGCAATTGCCACGGCGGCCAGGGCGACGTGGCGCCGCTCGGACCGCGCGTCGAGCAGCTCGATCGCGATCACGACTACGGCGCGGGGCCCGAGAACCAGCTCGATCACCTCGTGGAGCTCGGCTGGATGGTGTCGCGCCCCTCGGGGCCCCTTCCCTTCGTCGATCCGATGGACGAGGCCGCACCGCTCGAGGATCGCGCGCGGTCCTACCTCCACGCCAACTGCGCGCACTGCCATCGCCAGGAGGGCGCGGCCGACCAGAGCGGGCTCTGGTTCGACATCGCGCAGACCGACGAGGCGCGCCTCGGCTTCTGCAAGATCCCCGCGGCCGCGGGCCGAGGCACGGGCGGTCGCTCCGTCGACATCTGGCCTGGCGATCCCGATCGCTCGATCCTGCTCTTCCGCATGGAGAGCACGGAGCCCGGCATCAAGATGCCCGAGCTCCCCGCGGTCCTCGTCCACGAGGAGGGCGTGGCGCTGATGCGCGAGTGGATCGCGTCGCTGCCCGCTCGCGCCTGCGACTGAATCGAGAAGCTTCGGTCGACACGCGAGATGCTTCGGGCTCGGCCACGAGAAGCGTCAGTCGATGATCTCGAAGCGCGCGTCCTCGATGACCGGGTTCGCGAGGAGCTTGCTGCACATCGCTGGCAGCTCCGCCTCGGCCTTGGCGCGATCGGCGCCCGTGAGATCGAGCTCCACCAGCTTGCCGATGCGCACGTCACGAACGCCCTCGAACCCGAGCGTGCCGAGCGCGCGGCGCACGGCGTCACCCTGCGGATCGAGCACCTCACGCTTCAACGTCACGTAGACCTTTGCCTTCATCGCTCTGCTCCTCGAGGGTGTCGACTCACGCGCGCTTCCACAGCCCGGCGCGGACGAGGTTCGCGGCCATGCGCTCGCTCGGCTCCGAGAGATCCACGCGGAAGGGCTCTCCGCGCACCATCTCGCACGCCTCCACGTAGCGGCGCGAGGCCTCCACGCGCACGTCGTCGGGGATCGGCGGGATCGGGCCATCGCCCTTGAAGCCCACGCCCGCGAGCCAGCGCCGCACGTACTCCTTGTCGAAGCTCTCGGGCTCCTCACCGCGCGCGAGGCGCTGCTCGTAGCTCGCCGCGAGCCAGTAGCGCGAGGAATCCGGCGTGTGGATCTCGTCGATCACGACGATCGTGCCGTCGGGCGTCTTGCCCATCTCGTACTTCGTGTCGACGAGGATCAGCCCGCGCTGCTTGCAGATCTCCTGGCCCCGCGCGAAGAGGCGCATCGCCATGGCGCCCGCCGCGTCGAAGTCGGCCTCCGAGATCTGCCCCATCTCGAGCAGCTCGGCGCGCGACACCGTCACGTCGTGGCCGCCCTTGGCCGCCTTCGTCGAGGGCGTGAGGATGGGCGCCGGAAGCGGCTCGTTCTTCTTCATGCCCTCCGGCAGCGCGTGGCCCGCGAAGGTGCGCTTGCCCTCGGCGTAGTGCGTCCAGACGCTCGTGGAGGTCACGCCCGTGAGGTAGCTGCGCACGACGAGCTCCACGGGCAGAGGCGTGCACTCGATCGCATGCAGGATGTTGGGATCGGGCACCGAGATCACGTGGCTCGGCGCGACGTCCTTGGTCGCCTCGAACCACCACGACGACAAACCGTTCAGCACCTGCCCCTTGAACGGCAGCGTGCCGAGCACGCGATCGAAGGCGCTGATCCGGTCGGTCGTGACCAGGATCCGCGTGCCGTCCGGGAGCGAGTAGTTGTCGCGGACCTTGCCCTCGTACTTCTTGCCGAGGCCCGGAAAGTCCGTGGCGTCGACGGTGCGCGAGAGGCCGTGGCGGAGCGTGTCGAGGTCGATGGGCATGAAGGCGGGCGGAGGGTACGGATTGAGGGGTGGCGGTGCAACGCGTCGCTGCGCGCGGCGCAGCGAAGACACACGCGCAGGGCGCGGCGCCGCCGAAACGCGCCCAAAACGAAACGAGCCCGATGGAGAACCATCGAGCTCGTGACGAGGACGCGCGGCGGGCCGCGATCGCTCAGCGCTTGCTGAACTGGAACTTCTTGCGGGCGCCGGGCTGACCGGGCTTCTTGCGCTCCTTCTTGCGGGAGTCGCGCGTGAGGAGGCCCGACTTGCGGAGCACGGGGCGGAGCTCGGCCTCACCGGCGAGGAGCGCGCGCGAGATGCCGTGACGCACGGCCTCGGCCTGGGCCGCGAGGCCGCCGCCGCACACCGTGGCCGAGACGTCGAACTTGCCCTGCTTCTCGGCAACCTCGAACGCCTGGTTCACGATCATCCGCGAGGTCTCGCGGGGGAAGTAGTCCTCGAGCGTGCGGCCGTTGACCGTCACGGTGCCACCACCGGCCTTGAGGTAGACGCGGGCGACGGCGTTCTTGCGCTTGCCGGTGCCGTACTGCTTCTGGATCGCGGGCATTCTTCAGTTCCTTCTCGAGTCGAATCGGGCCGGGTCAGCAGCCGGTCAGAAGCTGAGCGCAGAGGGCTTCTGCGCGGCGTGCGGGTGCGTGGCGCCGGCGTACACCTTCAGCTTCGCGTGCATCGCGCGGCCGAGCGGGTTCTTCGGGAGCATGCCCTTGACCGCCTTCTCGATCGCGAACTCCGGCTTGCGGTCCATGAGGAGCCGGTAGGACTCGCTCTTGAAGCCGCCCGGGATGCCCGAGTGCTTGTTGTAGGACTTGGTGTCGAGCTTGCCGCCGGTGAGGGCGACCTTCTCCGCGTTGATGACGACCACGTAGTCGCCCGCATCCGCGTGGGGGGTGTAGGCGGGCGTGTGCTTGCCGCGCAGGACCGAAGCCACGCGCGACGCGAGCCGACCCAGCGGAATGTTCGTGGCATCCACCACGAACCACTTCTTCTCGATCTCGCCCGGGGCCGTGCTCTTGGTGATCGTCGTCGTTGCCATGGAAAACCTGACTCTTCAGCGGAGCTCGACGGACCTCGTCGAAGGCTCGTCGATGCTTGCGTCCGTTCTGACCGAGGGGCGGTCGGGACGCGAAGGGCGCGTGATCTAGCGGTCGCTCTCGTGGGTGTCAAGCACGGCCGGCCCGGTCGGGGTCGGCCGGCGCTCGATCACCCCTTGGCCAGCGTGGCCGCGGTGTAGGGCAGTCGCTCGAGGAAACGCGTGGAAAGGCGGCCCATCACGAAGTCCTCGTGCTCGAGGATCGCCTGGTGGAGGGGGATGTTCGTGCGGATGCCGTCGACCACCATCTCGTGCAGCGCACGCTTCATCCGGACGATCGCCTCGTCGCGAGTGCGTCCGTAGGTGAGGAGCTTCACGAGGAGCGAGTCGTAGTCGCCTGGGACCTTCCAGCCGCTGAACACGCCGCCGTCGACCCGCACGCCGGCGCCACCGGGCGGCACGTAGTTGGTGATGAGGCCGGGCCAGGGCGCGAAGGTCTTGGGGTCCTCCGCGTTGATGCGGCACTCGATCGCGTGCCCGCGCGGGGTCACCGGCTCGTTCGGATAGAGCGGCTTGAGGCCCGCGGCCACGCGGATCTGCTCGGCGACGAGATCGATCCCGGTGACGAGCTCCGTCACGGGGTGCTCGACCTGGATCCGCGTGTTCATCTCCATGAAGTAGAGGTTGCCGCGCTCGTCGAGGAGGAACTCGAGCGTGCCCGCGGAGCGGTAGCCGGTGTCCTTCATCGCCCGCGAGATCGTGCGGGACATGTCGAGGCGCAGCTCGTCCGAGACCGCCACCGACGGGGCCTCCTCGACCACCTTCTGGTGCCGACGCTGGATCGAGCACTCGCGCTCGCCGAGCACCATCTGGATGTGGTGATCGGGATCGCAGAGCACCTGGAACTCGATGTGGCGCGGCTCCTCGACGTAGCGCTCGAGGTAGAGATCGCCGTTCTTGAAGCCCGCGATCGCCTCGGCCCGCGCCTGCGGGAACACGCGGACGAGCTCGTCGGCCGAGCGCACGATCTTCATGCCGCGGCCACCGCCGCCCGCGCTCGCCTTGAGGATGACCGGGAAGCCGATCTCCTTGGCCTTCTCCACGGCCTCGTGCTCGTCGGCGAGCACGCCCGTGCCAGGAAGGAGCGGGATGCCGAGCTGACGCGCGAGGTTGCGCGCCGGCACCTTGCCGCCCCACTTCTTCATGTCGTCGGGGCTCGGCCCGATGAAGGTCAGGCCGCACTGCTGGCAGATGTCGGCGAACTCGGCGTTCTCGGAGAGGAAGCCGTAGCCCGGGTGGATCGCGTCGGCGCCGCTGATCTCCGCCGCCGCCATGATCGCGGGGATGTTGAGGTAGCTCTGCGCCGACTTCGCCGGCCCGATGCACACGGCCTCGTCGGCGTAGCGCACGTAGAGAGCGTTCGTGTCGACGGTGGAGTGCACCGCGACGCTCTGGATGCCGAGCTCACGGCACGCGCGGATCACGCGAAGCGCGATCTCGCCGCGGTTCGCGATCAGGATCTTCTTGAACATGGCGGTCCGCTCAACCCTTGCGGACGCGGAACAGCACGTCGCCGTACTCGACCGGCTTGCCGTTCTCGCCGACGACCTCGACGATCGTGCCCGCGATCTCCGACTCGATCTCGTTCATCAGCTTCATCGCCTCGACGATGCAGAGCACCTGACCGACGCGGATGTCGCTGCCCACGTCGACGAAGGGCGACGCATCGGGCGAGGGCGCGCGGTAGAACGTGCCCACGAAGGGCGAGGTGATCGTGACCACGTTCGGGTCTTCGACGCGCGGCACGGGCGGCGGCGGAGGCACCGACGGCGAGGCCGCGCCGGGCGCCGGCGGCGGCATCACGCTGGCGCCGGCGAGCAGCGTCGGAGGAGCGATCCCGGGCGCGATCGCGGGAGCGACCAGGGTCGTCTCCGCGCCGCGACGAAGGTAGATGCGCTCTCCGTCCTTCTCGATCTCGAGCTCGGTGACGTCGAATTGCTTGAGCGAGCGCATGATCTCGCGGAGCTGCTTGAGGTCGATCTCCATCGCTGACGCTTCTCCTCGGGGATGGTTCGGGCGGGCGCCAGGCCCGCTCACGCGCGAGCCCTGTACCCCACCAGCGCACGGATGCCAAGCGCGTAGCTGTCCGCGCCGAAGCCGCTGATCGTGCCGATGCAGGCCGGCGCGATCAGCGAGGTCCGCCGGATCTCCTCGCGGGCCGCCACGTTCGAGAGGTGCACCTCGACACAGGGCAGGCGGATCCCGGCGATGGCGTCGTGGAGGGCGAGCGAGGTGTGCGTGTAGGCGCCCGCGTTGAGGACGACGCCGAGCACATCGCTCCGCTGCGCGGCGGCGTGCAGCCAGTCGACCAGCACGCCCTCGTGGCTCGACTGCAGGCACTCGACCGTGAGGCCGAGCTCGCGTCCGAGCGAGACCAGCTTGGCGTCGAGCTGGGGCAGCGTCTCGTGCCCGTAGATCTCGGGCTCGCGCGTGCCGAGAAGGTTCAGGTTCGGCCCGTGCAGCACGACCACCACGTCGGCGGCTCGGCGCGCGAGCGCCCGGGTGGGAAGCCGCGGAGGGACCTTGCGGGTCGTCATGCGGACCTCGGGCCGAGAGAGTCTTGGCGCGGGCTCAGAGCGTGAGTCACTTGCATGGGCTCAGGCTCTTCGTTTCTCCCCGGAGGGTCTGGCCGCAGCCCCTGCCCTGCCGCCGATTCGAGCCTGCGCCACTCGCAGCGATCCATCCGAGTGACACGTGCTCTCAGCCGCCGAGCTCGGTCGCGAGCTTGGAGGCGCCGGTCCGGAGGAGGTAGCGGGCCTTGCCGTAGTTGCCGTCGGGACGCAGCGCCACGGCCACGAAGTAATCGTCGTTGATGAGGCGGATGACCGTGGTGAGCTTCTCGCCCTGGATGGTCACCTCGCGCGCCGTGCCCGCGTCGACGAGCTCGGTCGCCTTGCGGATGTCCTTCAGGATCACGCTGAATTCCATCCCGACGTTCTCGACCTCGAGGGACTGGTCCTGGCGCACGTACGAATCGACGGCGATGCCGTCCATGCCCATCACGAGCGCGGCCAGGCCACCCTCGGTGCGATCGACGACGTCGGACAGGACTTCACGGAACATGGGCGCTCCTCGTTGGAGAACAATCAGCGCACACCCGCGCGACGTTGGTCAAGAATGGTGGGGACCCGAGCTATCCTGCGTGCCCGAGCCGCGCCGCGAGGACGGGTGCTCGACGGTGGCGTGCGCGGTCGCCCATCGGCCCCTGCCGCATCGACCCCTGCCGCGTCGACGACCCGCACGAAAAGAAAAAGCCCGAAAAGAGAAAGCCCGAAAAGAAAAAGCCCCGGGGGACCGGGGCTTTTGCGGAAGAGAGGACTTGAACCTCCACGGGGGTTACCCGCCAGATCCTTAGTCTGGTGCGTCTGCCAATTCCGCCACTTCCGCGCGAAAGGGCGCCTTTTATGCCTCCGACCTCGGGGCTCGTCAAGCGCGAACGCATGAGAAATCGTCGTGAGCTCGGAGGGCGGACCGCGGGTCGTGCTCCCTTCATTCCTCGAGGCGCGCGACCTCCAGCACCGGCACCTCGTCGGCGCGACTGCCGAGCTCGAGGGCGTCGAGCACATCCGCGCGGAACGCCCGCGCGCGAAGCGTGGCGATCACGTGCGCGCCCGGGGGCACCTCGACGCGCACCTCGGCAGACTGCCCTGCGTCGAGCCGGTGCCGCTCCACCGCGTCCGCGTCGGTGATCAGCGCGACGGGCTCACCCGCGCGCATGGGCTGATCGCCGAGCGTGATCACGCGCGGAAGGTGCTCGGACGCTCCGTCGGCCGCGACGAGCTCCACGTCGATCCACACGTCGCGGAGGAACGAGACGCCCGTCGGCACCGCGTGACGCGCGCCCACGTTCGTCACGCGGACGAGCGCCTCGCCGTCGGCCACCGTGAGCTCGAGCGCGAGCGCGCGGGCGACGAGCGCCGCCGACTCCCGAGCCGCGTCGGTGCGCTGCTCGGCCGAGGCGCCCCACGGCGGGTCGATGCCCACGAAGCGATGATCGCGGCGCTGGCGCGAGGCCTCGGCGCCGAGGGCGATGGGGCCGTCCTCGAGGCGCGGGAGGTGACAGCTCGCGCAGCTCGGATCGCTCGGATCCGAGACCGAGACGCGATGCTCCGAGAGCGTCGCCTCGACGAACACCGACGGGCCGGTGACCTCGTGACAGGTGCCGCAGAGCGACGACGACGCGACGAGCGGCGCCGCGCGGCTCGCGTGCGCGGGCGTCGGCTCGGGGTCGTCGAAGGGACCGCCCAGGGGCGCGCTCGGGTCGACGAGGAGGAGGCCGTCGCGCTCACCGCGGTTGCCGATGGCGGCGTGGCAGGTGACGCAGGTGATCGTGACCTCTGCGTCGGGATCGCCCGTCATCGCCGCGTGCGACGGCGTGTGACAGCGCGCGCAGAAGTTGCCGGCCGCCGCGCCCCAGCGTGCCGTCGCCCGCGGGATGAGCGCGGCCAGCACGGGAGAGGCGTCGCTCCGTGCGTGCGCCGAGCCGGAGAAGGCCTCGGCCTGATCGACGTGACAGGTGGCGCAGTCCTGGCTGCGCGCGCCGAATGGCAGCGGCTCGTCGGGGCGCGCGCACGCGGCGAGCGGCGCGAGCACGAGCAGACACACGAGCGTGCGGGCGATCAAGACGAGCGTTCGCATGGCGGACCTCACAGATCGAAGTGCGCGCTCGTGCCGAGGATCACCTGCGCGGTGCCGAACGGCACGTACGTGTCGGAGATCGCGCCGGTCCAGCGGTTGAGCGAGCGATCGTGGCCGGCCCAGCCCACGCCCTGCGCCTCGACGAAGAGCGCGAGCCACTCGTTGGCGCTCCACTCGAGCGACAGGCCCGCGTGTGCGCCGAAGAGGATGTCGTCGGCGCGCGGCGCCAGCTGCTCCGTGGGCTCGACCATCGAGATCACGGCGCACATGCCGAGGAGCGGGCGAAGGCGCAGGCCCGCGCCGAGGCGGATGGGCACGTACACGTTGAAGCCCACCTGGTGGTCGTGGCGGATGCCCGAGCCGCTCTCGACGACGTGCGCCTCGCCGAAGAGCTCGATGCCGAAGTCGTCGAAGATCTCCCAGCGCAGGCGCCCGCCCACACCGCCGGCCAGGTAGGACCCCGCCCAGCCCGAGGCGTAGACGCCGAAGGCGAGGTCGTGCTCGGCCGCGAGGTGGGTCTCGTCGGGCAGCGGCGCGAACGGGGCATCGGCCTGGGCGAGGCGAGGCGCGGCGAAGAGCGCGAGGGCGAGGACGGCGAAGGCGCGGAGGAAGGACATGGGCGGCTCCTGGGCGAGTGGCGTTCGACCAGGCAGTGGAGGGCCGCGCGTCGTTTTCTGATCGTCGACGAAAAGAAGATCGCCTCGATGTGGCGCTCGATCGGGTGCGATCAGCGGGCGAGGAGGCGCTCGATCCGGCGGTTCGAGGGCGAGCTCGGGTGCGCCTCGCGGAAGCGGGCGGCGCGGGCCTCGGCCTCGTCTCTTCGACCGAGACGCACGAGGGCGTCGATCGCGATGACCTCGCGGTCCTCCAGCATCGCGCCGTGTGGATAGAGACGGGCGTGCTCGTCGACCTGGGCGAGCGCGTCGGCGGGAGCGCTGGAGAGCGAGCGCATCGCGCCTCGCACGAGGCTGATCTCCGAGGGCATCGTCTCGCCCGTGGGCTCGGGGGCGGGCGCCGGCTCGATCGCAGTGGGGACGGTTGGCTCGGCGCCGGATCCGTGCTCGGGCCGCGGGCGGGACCCGGAGCGAGCGCGGGGCTCGGTGGGAGAGGGTGGCTCGGAGGGCAGGTCGCTTTCGCTTGCCAACGCGGGATCGCTCTCGGAGCCCTCTTCGGTGGGCGTTCCGGGCTCCACGGGTGGTGCGGGGTCGAGGGTCGCGCCGGTTTCGGTTGCAGCGGTGGGGATCGTCTCGGAGAGGTCGGTCGTGGGCGTTCGCGTGACCCAGAGCGTGGTCCCAGCGGCCCCGAGCGCGGTCACCAGCGCGAGGGTCTTCATCGCGGTCGCGACGGAGCCGGCCTTGGCGAGCGTCGCCGCGCCGCCGGCTGCGCCCGTCGCCGTTCCCGTGCCTGTCCCTGTCCCTGTCCCTGTCCCTGTCCCTGTCCCTGTCCCTGTCCCTGCGCCTGTGCCTGTGCCGGTCGTGCCACCGCCGCCACCACCGCCGCCGCTTGCACCACCGCCGCCACTTGCACCACCGCCACCCGTCGGCCCGAGCCAGGGGCCCAGGCGCACGGCCAGGCGCGCGACGCGCTCGTCGTCGCCCGGATCGGAGCGCCCCGCCTCGAGGGTCGCCCGCAGCTCCGCGTCGAGCGCGGGATCGAGCCTCCAGCGAACGGGCTCTTCGCTCGGTTCCGTCACCGCGCGCCTCCTTCCACGGGGCCGAGCTCGGCGAGCGACTCGGCGAGCTCCTTGCGTGCGGCGTAGAGCCGCGAGTACGCCGTCTGGAGCGGGATGCCCACGGCCTCGGCGACCTCACGCATCGCGAGCTCCTCGATCTCGTAGAGCACGAGCACCTCGCGCTTGTCGGGATCGAGCCCCGAGAGCGCCCGATCGAGGCGCGCGCGCCGCTCGTTCGCGACGATCTCGGTGAATTGCGGGGCGGAGCCCGCGCGCTCGGGCACGGCGTCGTCGCCCATCTGCTCGCGCCGTACGTGGGCGCGCTTGCGGTGATCGGACGCGTGCCGCACCGCGATGCCGTACACGTACGAGCGGATCGACTCGGGGCGCTCGATCTCGGGCAGCTTGGTGTGCAGCGTCACGAAGACCTCCTGCGCGACGTCCTCGAGATCGCGCTCGGCCACGCCCAGTCGCCGGAGCGCGCGCAGCACCGCCGGGGCATAGCTCCGGAAGAGCTGCCCGAAGTCGAGCGTCGAGACGGCGGCACCCTGCGACAAGGACCTCGACGATACAGTGGCCTCGCGGGTCCCGTTTTCTGATCCTGGCCCTTCTTTCTGTCCGGGGCCCCCAGCTCTTCCTCTTCCGAGAGCCCGATCGACCGCGACGGGCCATGCTCGGCCCGCGTGCCGCACTTCACACCCCTCATCGCGCTCTTCTTCGTGGCCTCCGTGGGCTTTCTGGTGGGGCGCGTGGAGGTGCGTGGCGTGGCGCTCGGAGTCGCCGCCGTGCTCTTCGCGGGCCTCGCGGTGTCGGCCGTGGTGCCGGACGTCTCGCTCCCCGAGATCGTCCCGCAGCTCGGCCTCGCCCTCTTCATCTACGCGATCGGCGTGGCGAGCGGGCCGGGCTTCTTCGCGATGTTCCGTGCGCGGGGCGTGCGCGACGTGGGCCTCACGCTCGGCGTCCTCACGCTCGGCGCCGCGATGACCACGGGGCTGGGTCGGCTGCTGGGCCTCTCGTCGGCCACCACGACGGGTCTCTTCTGCGGCGCACTGACGAACACGCCCGCCCTCGCGGCGGCGGTGCAGTCGCTCGAGCGCGCCGGCGGGGCCAGCACGGAGCCGGTCGTCGCGTATTCGGTCGCGTATCCTCTCGGAGTCCTGGGCCTGCTCGCGGCGATGCTCGTGGCAGAGCGCCTCTTCCGCGACGACAGCCGGAGCGAGCGGACGAGCTCCGTGGGCGCGAGCCTCATCGGTCAGCACCTCGAGACCACCACCGTGCGCGTGGGCGCGGCGGGCGCGGGCCGCAGCCCCGGACAGCTGCGTGAGGAGCACACGCTGCGCGTGGCGTTCGGCCGCCTGCGGCGAGGCGAGGTGCTGAGGGTGTGCGACGAGCGCGAGGTGCTGCGCGAGGGGGATCTGCTCTCGCTCGTGGGCACGGCGAGCGAGCTCCGACGCGCCGAGGGACTCCTCGGCGCAGGATCGAGCGAGCACCTCGAGCTCGATCGCGAGGTGCTCGACTTCCGCCGCATCTTCGTGTCGCGCAAGGACGTGGTGGAGCGACCGCTACGCGAGCTGCACCTCCTCGAGCGCTTCGGCGCGACGGTGACCCGCGTGCGCCGCGGCGACGTGGAGCTCTTGCCCGACGACGACACCGAGCTCGAGCTCGGCGATCGCGTCCGCGTGATCGCGCCGCGCGCGCGCATGGCCGAGCTCACCAGGCTCTTCGGCGACTCGTACACGGCCCTGGGCGAGCTCGACGTGCTCACGTTCGGCCTCGGGATCGTGCTCGGCCTCGCGCTCGGCGAGGTGCCGATCCCCCTGCCCCTCGGCCTCTCGTTCCGTCTCGGCGTGGCCGGCGGCCCGCTCGTCGTGGGCTTGATCCTCGGACGCATCGGCCGCACCGGACCGCTCGTCTGGTCCCTGCCGTACGCGGCGAGCGTCACGCTCCGACAGCTCGGCCTCGTGCTCTTCCTCGCGGGCGTCGGGCTGCGCTCGGGGCACGCGTTCGTCGAGACGCTCTCGGGTGGTGGCGGCCTCGGCCTCTTGCTCGCTGGCGGCGGGGTCACGTTCGTGAGCGCGCTCGTGGTGCTCGGCGTCGCGCACCGCGTGCTCCGCATGCCGTTCGCCGTGGTGCTCGGCGTGGTGTCGGGCATCCACACTCAGCCGGCCGCCCTCGCCTTCGCGACCGATCGCAGCAGAAACGATCTGCCGCGCCTCGGCTACGCGAGCGTGTTCCCCATCGCCACGGTCGCGAAGATCGTCATCGCGCAGCTCCTGCTCTCGATCTAGCGCCGCTCGCCTGGGCTCTCGCGGGTGCACTCGGTGAGGAGGAAGGGCGTGGCGAACAGCACAACGGCGCGTGGAGGTCAGAACGAGAGCGCGAGGCCGCCCGCGACGAGCCTCGCCTCGATGTAGCTCGGGGGTGGCGGAGGGATGGGATCACCCTCGGCGGGCGCGCGCGTCGCAGCGCGTCGCGAAGAGACCGCACCTCGACGACGAGCGATGCGCTCGGCGCGACGGTATCCATGATCGGACGAGCACGCGGCGAGGAGCGGCGCACCGATCGCGGCCATGCCCGCGCCGACGGCGCCGCCGCCGAGCAGGAAGACGGGCGTCGTGTCCTCCCATGGACGCGACCGCAGGCTCTGCGCGATGAGCTCGACGACGGCGCCCAACGTCGTGGCGAGCGAGGCGTAGAAGACGAGCTGCGCGGAGATCGCGAGGCACGCTTCGGTCGCGTCGGTGTCGATCACGCTCCGGAGCGCATCGAGCCGCGCGATCTCCGCATCGAGCGCCGCGAAGCTGGGCCCCACGGCACGGATCACGTCACCGTCGGCGTCGGCGGGATCGAGCACGCCATCGCGCTTGATCGCGTTCGAGACGCTCGCGAGCTCCTGTCCGAGCGCGCTCGACGGAACGGCCGCCAGCGCAGCGAAGAGCAGGACCGCGACGAGCAGCGCCGCGAGCGAGCACGAGCCGACACCACGAGACATGCCGGGCCACGGACGGATCCCGCGCGCGCCCCATTCACGCGCGCGCCCCATTCACGCGGGGCCCCATTCACGCGGGCTGGGCGTGCGCGCCGCTCATCGCCCGAAGCCCACGTCGAAGCCGACGCCGAGGAACACGAACAAACCCACTGGATCGGGGCGCCAGTAGGCCGCGCCGCTCGCCGCCCATGGCTCGGTGCGAAAGGGCACCGCGAGCGAGATCCCGAGGTGCGCGGTGAACGCGTCGTAGACGTGCGCGCGGAGCGTGGCCGAGGCCTCGAAGAAGAACGCCACGCGCTCGCGCTCATCGGGCGTGAGCGCTTGCTGCGCGATCACGAACGAGCCGCCTGCCTCACCGGCCGCGCAGATCGAGAGATCGAGCCAGCTCGCGAGTCGCGGCGCCACGCACAGGCCCACGCCGCCGATCGCGAAGAGGTAGTCGGCCCACGCGTCGCCTGCGCCCTGCGCGCGAGACCACGGCGAGAGCCAGCCCAGCGCGACGACCGTGAGCGGAGGCAGGGGCCCGCTCGGAAAGCGGAGGTGGATCGCCGCCCGTCCCGCAGGCGCGGCGCTCGGTGTGACGAACGCGGCCAGCATCCCCGAGAGATCGAGGGCGAGGCCGAAGGGCGCAGGCTCCTGTGGCTCGTCTGCCGTGCCCGACTCCTCACCCGTGCCCGACTCGCTCTCCGCGCCGGTTCCCGCTGTCGGATCGGAACCACTGCCAGCGCCCGTGCCCGTGCCGGTGCCCGTGCCCGTGCCCGACTCCGGCTCCGCGCTGCCCGCGTCGGAGAGGCTCGCGTCCGGATCGATGAGGAGCGCGAGGATCAGGGCGATGGCCTCCGTCGCGGCGCTGCACTCGTGGCCTGCGTGCTCGTAGACCCGCTCTCCCTCGCTCTCGCCACCGCGCCGCGTGACCGCGATGGTCGCGCGATAGCCCTCCGCCGTGAGCGAGAGCGCCGCGTCCGGCGCCGCCACGAGCACGTCGCGACCGAGGATCGCCTCCACCGCCTCGCCGAGCTCGATCGCCGTCGCGCACGACTCCGTGCCGGGCAGGCGCGACCAGCCGAGCGACGCCGTCTCGGACGCGACGCCCTCCACCTCGATCGCCTCGAGCGCGTGCGCGTCGCGCGGAAGCACGAGCTGCGAGGCCCACGCGAGGCCGAGCGCGAGCAGCGCGGCCCTCATGCCGTCGCGCTCCAGGGCCCGCGGATCCCGAGCAGGACGCTCTCTTGCTGGATGCTCACGAACATCGTCGAGCCATCGGGGCTGAAGCACACACCGACCAGCTCGGAGCGCGACAGGCGATTGCGCGCGAGGTCGTAGATGCGGCCGTCGGGGCCGATGCCGCGCACGTAGTTCCGCGCGTGCCCGTCCTCGCAGAAGTAGAGGTGGCCGTGCGGCGACATCACGAGGTTGTCGGGCATGTCGAAGTCGCTCTGATCGGCAGACTCCGCGATGACGCTCAGCGTGCCGCCGTCGCCCTCGGGATCGAGGCGCAGGATCTGTCCGAGCCGCGCCTGCCCGCCCTCGGTCGCCGAGAGCACCACCACGGGCCGGCCGCTCTCTTCGGCAAACGCGATGCCCTCGCCGCGACGCACGATCGCAGCACCCTCGCGCTGCGCCGCCACGCGCACCGTGTCGTCGTCGGGATCGGGATCGCGCACGGGCACCCAGTCGATCTCCACCACCTGCCCGGGCCGGAGCTGCGTGTCGGTGCGGAAGCGCGCACGGCCCCGCACGCGCATCGCCTCGAGCCGCCCCTCGAACGGCACGGCAGGATCGTGCGGCACGAAGCGGTAGAGGCACGAGCCCTCGCGATCCTCGGTGAGATACACGAGCCCGCGTGAGGCATCGACGCACGCGGCCTCGTGGCGAAAGCGGCCGAACGCCGGCACGCGGTGCGGTGGCGCGACCTGCGACGCGAGGGGGTCACACACGAACACGTAGCCGTGGTCGCGCTCCACGGACTCCTCGCACGAGAGCCAGCCCCACGGGCTCGGCCCGCCGGCGCAGTTGAGCGACGTGCCCGTGAGCACCAGGTTCGCGCTGCGCTTGGCGAGCGTCGTGGCGTCCACGATCACGCGCGTGACGCCGCCGGGCATGCCCGGGCGGTACGCGTTCTCGATGCGTCGACCGTCGGGCGCGGGGCCGAGCTCGTCCATGCCGCGACCGAGCTCGTGATTGCGCAGGAGGGTCCAGCGACCGGGCTCGGGGCCGTCGAAGCAGGCCATGCCGTCGTAGCGACCGGGCGTGACGAAGCCATCGTCCATGGGATCGCCGCGGCGATCGATGACCCGGTACGTGAAGCCCTCCGGCAGATCGAGGATGCCCCCGGGATCGCGACGCAGCGGGCCGAACGGACCGCGCGGACCGCGCTCGCGACCGGGCGCGAGGCCCGCCTCGATCGCCTCTTCCTGCACGGTCCCCCAGAACGTGCGCGCGAGCCACGCGCCGCCGAGCACGCCGGCACCGAGCGCCGTGTGGCGCAGCCAGTTGCGACGCGTCGGAGGCGGGGGGGCGGGGCCCGGCATCGTCCGGCAACGGTGCGCTCCCACGTCGACCGCGTCGAGGCGTGAGGCGTTCACGGCCCGATCGTCTCGCCCGGCTGAGCAACTGTCTACTTGACACTGCTACTGTCACGATCCAGGTTGAGCCTCATGGACGACGGCGGACGCAAGCTCGAGGAGGTCGCGAAGGCCGCGGGGGTCTCGCCACGCACGGTCCGCTACTACATCCAGCGCGGCCTGCTCCCGCCGCCGCGCTTCCGAGGGCCGGACACCGCGTACGGCGACGAGCACGTGGTGCGCCTGCGCGCCATCCGTCGGCTGCAAGAGGCCTACTGGCCGCTCGACGCGATCGGCGGGCTCTTCGCGAGCAAGACGGAGCGAGAGATCGAGGCGATCGCCGACGGCTCGCACGTCCCTGCGCCGAGCACGAGCGTCGCCTCGCCCGCGCCCGCGCCCACGCCCACGCCAAGCAGCGCGCGCTCGCCGCGTCTGCCCCGCGCGACGGCCGAGCCCCCCCGGGTCGTCCAGCGCATCACCCTCGCCGAGGATCTCGTGGTGGAGGTGCCGCTCCATCCGAGCGACGACACCGCCGCGCTGCTCGAGGCGATCCGCACGCTCGTCGCGAAGCGACGCTGAGCCCCGCATCACGCATCACGCATCACGCATCACGCATCACGCATCACGCATCACGCATCAAGCATCACGCATCACGCATCAAGCATC
>JAIBCE010000564.1 GCA_019694315.1 Sandaracinaceae bacterium | reverse complement strand
GCGCCTCACCACGAGCGGATCTCCGGCAAGCCCTGCGGATCGCCCTGCGGCTCGCGCTGCGGATCGATCCGAGGATCGCCCTGATCGCCTCGTGCTCCCGCCGATCCGCGCTCCGCCGCGGGGCGCTCGGTCGCGGTGGTGGGTGCGGTCCTCGCGGGGTCGGTGGTGCGCGCAGCGCCGCGCGCATCGGTCGAGCCCTCGCTCCCGCGCACGGTGCGATCGCGCCCTTCGGGACGCTCCGTTCCCGAGGAGCCCTGCGCCTCGCTGCGAGGTGACGCGCCGGCGGGATGGGTCGCGCCGTCCGCGACGACATCGATCGCAGGCTCACGATCGTGCGCTCCGGGTTGCGCGCGGGCGGGCTCGGCCACGCTCGTCGTCGCCGGCGCTTCGCGCTCGCTCGATCGCGCGGGCGCGCTGGGGCCTTCTCGGTCGTGCGCTTCCGTGGTCACGGCGGGCGCCTCGTGGGAAGGGCTCGTCGACGTGTCGTGTGTGGAGGCTGCGCGGCCGAGGGCGAGGCCGATCGCGAGAAGGACCAGGCTGAGCAGGCCTGCCCAGAGCCAAGGGCTCGGCCTCGTCGAGGTGCCGGACGTCGCCTCGGGAGTGGTCGTGGACATCGCCGCTCGCGACGGTGTCGGTGCGACGGGCTCTGCTCGCGATCGCTCGACGGGAGCATGTGCGGGTGCGGTGGGCGCTTCGTGTGCGGCGGGCGCGTCGTGTGTGGCGGGCGCTGCCTTCTGCGCCTCCGCGGCCGACGCCGAGGGCGCGACGACGCGTGCCGCGGCGGGAGGCGTCACGGGGGCAGCGGGCTCGCTCGACGACGCGTCGCTCGAGCGCCCACGATTGGGCGCCGTCTTGGGCACGTGGATGAGCGTCGCAGTCGTGTCGGGGTCGTCGTCGACGCAGTCGGAGGTGCCCTCGGTGGGCAGCGGGATCCCCGCGGCGCGGGCCGCGGCGCGCAGCTCCGCCGCGAGCGCCGACGCGCTCACCGGCCGCTCCTCGGGCGCGCGTCGATGCGCGTGCGCGATCGCGTCCGCGATGCCCTCGGGCACGTCGGGGCCCTTCGCGCGTGGGGCCTCCTCGAGCACCACGCGCGCCATCACGACGCTGGGGTTGAAGCCCTCGAAGGGCACCTTCCCCGTGATGCACTCGAAGAGCACCGTGGCGACGCTGAAGAGGTCGCTCAGCTTGGTGACGGGCTCGCTCCGCGCCTGCTCGGGCGACATGTAGGCGGGCGTCCCGATCAGCATGCCTGCCTGCGTGGTGGGCGTGAGCCCCGCGCCGTTCGAGACCTGCTCGCGCGCAGCGCCGCGCACCTTGGCGATGCCGAAGTCGAGCAGCGTCGGCACGATGCGGCCGTGCTTGTTCTTCGCGAGGAAGATGTTGGCCGGCTTGAGGTCGCGGTGGACGATGTCCCGCGCGTGCGCGTCCTCGAGCGCGTGCAGGATCGGCAGCATGATCGCGAGCGTGCGCTCCACCGTGAGGTGGCCGCGCGCGAGCCGATCGCGCAGGGACTCGCCCTCGAGCAGATCGAGGACCTGGTAGGCGAGCCCATCGTCGGTCTCGCCGCAGTCGAGCACGCCGACCACGTTCGGATGATCGAGCACCGCGGCGATGCGCGCCTCGCGGAGGAAGCGGCGCGCGATCTCCGGATCGCTGCCGTGCTCCCCGCCCGCGCTCGAGGTCCGCAGGATCTTCACCGCGATCGCGCGCCCCGTGACGAGGTGCACGCCCCGCATCACCACGCCCATGCCGCCGCTGCCGACCTCGGCGTCGAGCCGATACTTGCCGTGGAGCACGCGTCCGATCAGCGACGGACGCTTGGCGTCCACGCTCTCGGGGCCGTGCTCCGTCTCGGCGCTCGCGCTCATCGGGGCTCCAGGTGGAAGACCGCCGAGCCCTGGTAGCTCTCGCCCCGGAACGTACCGCCGGGCAGGTTCAGGAACGTGGGCGCGGCGAAGAGACCGCCGCGTCCATCGGAGGCGCAGTCGCCCACCCACGCGTTGTCGCCCACGCCGAGCTCCTGCCACCGCGCGTGCCCATCGCTGCCGATCGCCGTGACGAAGCCGGTCGGAGCGCCGGTCGTGGGGCCCAGGCCGAAGAGGTCGCTGACGAGGCCGGCGTGGGTGCTCTCGACGGGGGTCTGACCGCAGAGCACGACGTCGGGCTCGCGCCCCACGAGGTGCGTGCCACGCACCGACGCGACCGTCGCCGCGAAGCGCGCGTCGTTGCCATCGGCCGCGCGTACGGAGCTCCAGACGAGCCGAGGCTCGACCGCGCTCGCCGCGACCACGGCGCCGCTCGCCGTGTCCTCTACCGAGTACGCGCCGCCCGCGGTGTCGAAGCCGCTCACCAGGACCACGCGATCGCCGCTCGTCGCGAGGCTCTGGGTGAGGTCGCTCGCGCCGCCCATCTCGGGCGACTCGACGATGGAGCGGCCCCACACGACCGAGCCCGTGGATCCGACGTGGAGAATCTCCGCGCTCAGCGCCGCGCCGCCCGCACCGCAGCTGCGGCTGGCGTTCTCCTGACCCGACTGCACCGACGACACCGACACGAAGAAGCCGCCCGCGCCATCGCTCGCGAGATCGCCGCCGCCCCCCAGGACCTGACGAAACGTCAGACCCGGTGCCGGCGCGAGGGCGCCTCCCGACACATCGAAGCGAGCGAGCGCCGCGTCGGCCGACGGGCAGCCCTCGAGCGTCAGCGCGGCGCCGTCCATCGTGACGCCGCTCGAGGCTCGCAGCTCGAGGAACACGCCGAGCGTCGTCTGGCTCGCGACGGCGCGCACGCACCGCACGTCGGTGCCGGACACGATGGGGTGGATCGCGCGCGGGGCGCCGGTCGCACCGCTCACGTCGAGCTCGAGGAGGAAGGCCTCGTCGTCGACGTCGCCGAGGCCGTCGTCGGGTGCGTCGAGCGCGCCGAGGCCGTCGGGGTGGAGCGCGCCGTCGAAGCTGCCGCACACGAAGAGCCGATCGCCCACCAGCGCCGCGCTCGTCGCGTACACGAAGTCCCCTTCCATCGTGTACGCCCAGACCGGCGTGAGGTCGGCGGAGAGGCGCACGACGTTCGTCGTGTAGGTGCTGCGCTGTGTGCTCGGGAGGTCGAAGACCGGAAGATCGCTCGTGTCGATGAGGACGTACACGCCGCCGTCGGGCGCGGGCACCAGCGCGCGGACGAAGGCATACGCACCGCCCTGGCGGACGGCGTGGGTCGTCGGCGCGGGAAAGCCAGTGCTCGTCGGGCCCGCGTCGGTGCTCGAGGTCGCGTCGCTGCGAGGGCCTGCGTCGAGCAGCTCGTCTCCCGGCCTCACGGGCAGGAGATCCTCCACGGGCACCTCGGGTGACACGCACGCGCCATCGACGCAGGTCAGGCCGGGGTCGCACATGCGGTCGCGGCAGGCCGCACCGAGGAACACCGGCACTGCGAGCGTGCGGCCCTCGCTGAAGCCCGTGCGGACGAGCCGCGTGACCGTGGTGGCCCCGCCGCGCGAGATGGCGCTCACCGTGATCTCGACGCGGGATCGCGGATCGCCGTTGCGAGGCAAGACCCCGAACGAGAACGGGATCCCGACGTGGCCCTCGCCCTCGCCCACCACCGCTTGTCGCGTGGTGGGCGC
>JAIBCE010000146.1 GCA_019694315.1 Sandaracinaceae bacterium | reverse complement strand
ACCCCGGACGCCCGCGTCGGCAGCCCAGTGAGGCCCGTCCCCGCGAGCGCGGTGGCGAGCGCGAGCTCTCCCTCGATCCGCGCGAGCAACGCGCGATCCTCGGGGCGGGGCCCCTTTCCGGGCGGGCGCTCGAGGGCGCGGGACATCGGCCGAGCACGCTCTCACGACGGGCCGCGCCGGTCGAGCCTCCTCGGTGCGACGCCCGATGCGTACCAGTGAGGCTGGACGCCGCGCGGGCCGCTCGCATAGCATCGCGCTCCGCGAAGCGACGTATGGCGCGCCTGACGATCATCAGCCCCGAGGGGCGGCAAGAGGCCGAGCTCCAGGCCCACAACACCTTGGGCCGCCACCCCAACAACACGGTGCAGGTGCTCGATCGCATCGTGTCCAAGGAGCACTGCCACGTCGACTTCGTCGACGGGCGCTTCGTCCTCAGGGACCTGGGCTCGCTGAACGGCACGTTCGTCAACGGCGAGCGCGTGAGCGAGCGGGTGCTCAACCCGGGCGACGAGATCACGCTCGGCTCGACGCGCATCCTCTTCGATGGCGAGGTCGCGCTCCGCGCGGGCCGTCCCATCCCGCCCGGCTACGGCATCGGTCCGCAAGGCGCCTTCTCGCCCGCGCCCATCCCGCAGCAGCCGATGGGCTCGGGGCCGCCCGTGCCCGTGCCGTTCTCGCCGCAGAACAGCCCCCCGCCCGTGGTCCCCGTGGGCCCCTACGCGCAGCCGCCCGTCATGCCGCCGTCGCTCGGAGGCACGACCCCGTTCGGTCCCCCGAACCGACCCGCGAATCCGTCGTCGCCGCCCTCGGCGCACAGCTCGCAGCCCGGTGCGCCTCGGCCCATGGCCCCGCTGCCCAACCTCGCGAGCGCGGCAGGCGCCTCCGTGGGCGGGCTGTCGGCGCAGGGTCTGTCCGCGCAGGGTCTGTCCGTGCAGGGGCTTCCGATGCGGCCTCCCTCGGAGCTCTCCAAGGTCACGATCGCGCCCGGGATGGTCGAGAGCCACATCCGCACGCGGCTCGGGATGGAGCAGAATTTCCTGCCCGAGAAGCTCGTGACGGACCTCGACTCGCTGCGCCGCGACTACGAGAAGCTCCGCGTGAGCTACGAGCTCGCGCGCGCCATCGGCGCCGAGCTCGACATCCAGAAGGTCCTCGATCGCATCCTCGCGGCGGCCTTCCAGATCCTCCAGGCCGATCGCGGGATCGTCCTCCTCTACAACGACGACAAGAAGCTCGAGCCGCGCGCGGTGCGCACGCGGGCCGGCACGCAGGACCCCAACGAGCCCGTGCTCGTGTCCTCGACCATCATCGAGCAGGTCGCGAGCAGCCGTCAGGCCGTGCTCTCGAGCGACGCGACGGTGGACTCGCGCTTCGGCGGCGCCCACTCGATCATCATGCAGGGCATCCGCTCCTCCATGGCGGTGCCGCTCCTGCACTCGGATCAGCTCTTCGGGATCATGCTCCTCGACTCGCAGATCGCGACGAACGCGTTCACCGAGAAGGATCTGCAGATCTTCCAGAACGTCGCGAACCAGGCGGCGATCTCGGTCCAGAACTCGCTCTACGCGAAGAAGCTCGAGGCCGAGGCCATCACGCGCGAGCGCTTCCAGCGCCTGCTCAGCCCCGCCATCGCGCAGCAGGTGCTCGAGGGCAAGGTCGCCATCCAGAAGGGCGGCGAGGGTCGACAGACGACCGTGCTGTTCTCCGACATCCGAGGCTTCACCTCGATGAGCGAGTCGGAGAACCCGCAGGTCATCGTCGACATGCTCAACGAGTACTTCGAGCTGATGGTCGAGGTGATCTTCAAGTACGAAGGCACGCTCGACAAGTTCGTCGGCGACGAGATCATGGCGCTCTTCGGCGCGCCCGTGTCGCACGGCGACGACGCGGTCCGCGCGGTGCGCACCGCCATCGAGATGCTCGAGGTCCTTCGCGAGCTCAACGCGGCGCGTGCCCGCGCGGGCGCGCCCGAGATCCGGATCGGCATCGGCATCAACACGGGTCACGTCGTCGCGGGCTACATCGGCAGCAGCAAGGCGCTCGAGTACACCGTCATCGGCGACACCGTGAACACCGGCGCGCGGCTCTGCTCGGTCGCCAAGGCCGGCGAGATCATCATCAGCCAGTCGACGTACGAGCAGATCGGCGACCGCTTCGACGTGATCGAGCTCCCGCCGGTGCAGGTGAAGGGCAAGAGCCAGGCGCTCAAGATCTACAACGTGATCGGGGAGAAGCGCGGCAGCTTCGGCTCGGAGCGCACCCGACCCGCGTGACGGCCCGGCGCTCCGGGCGGCGGGTGGAGCTCGAGCGCGCGCTTGCGCCGTGCGACGTGGCTTCGTAGAGGAGGGACCCCATGGACAAGAAGCGACCCGTCATCCTCATCGTGGCCGTCGTGCTCGGCATCATGCTCGGTGGGCTCGGCGTCATCACGGGCTGCATGGGCGTGTTCTCGAGCGCCATCCAGAGCTCGATGATGGGCTTCCAGGAGCAGATGGCGCAGGGCAACCCCGCGCTCCAGGCGCAGCTCGAGCCGCAGCGCGCGATGCTCGAGGCCCAGGCCTCGTTCCAGATCCCCATGCTCGTGGGCCAGTTCTTCAACGTGATCGCGTCGCTCCTCCTCGTGGTGGGCGCCGCGATGCTCGCCGCGCTCAAGCGCTCGGGCGCGATGATTCTGATCGGCGCGGCCGTGATGTGCGCGCTCGTCGATCTCTTCAATACGGCGCTCGGCCTCTACATGCAGTCGGCGATGCAGCCTGCGCTCGAGGCGTCGATGGCACAGATGGGCCAGATGCCTGGCCAGGACCCCGCGATGATGGGCGCCGTGATGCAGGCCTCCACCACCATCGGGCTCGTGATGGCGATCCTCATGCTCTGCGTGAAGCTCGCGGTCTACGCGGTCGACATCTGGGCGGCGCGTGACGCCACCGTGCAGCAGTCGCTGAGCTGAGCGCGTCGTGACGATCGAGCCCAGCCCCGCCGAGAGCGCTCCCGTCGGCACGGCGCCCGAGGCGGGCCCGCCCACCAGCGATCGGGTGCGCGGGCAGTGCGCGCGGCACCCCGAGCGGCCTGCCAAGGTGCAGTGCTCGCGCTGCGGCGACAACCTCTGCGACGGCTGCGCCGCGGAGCGTGTCGAGGGCGTGTGCAAGTCGTGCCTCGAGCTGCTCTCGAACCGCGGCAAGGTCTGGCAGGTGCAGTGGCTCGCCGTGGTGACGATGGTGCACGGCGGCTTGCTCCTGCTCTGGGCGATCGGCCTCGTCGTGAGCGGGCTCTACCTCGGCGTGGCCATGGGCGGGGTCGAGACGACGCAGCCCGACGCGCCGCCACCCGAGTTCATGGCGGGCGTGTTCGGTGGCGCCACGCTCTTCATGGCGTTCGGCCAGCTCGTGCCCGGTGTGCTCCAGCTCGCGGCGGGCTGGTACATGCTGTCGTTCCGGTATCGGCCGCTCGCGATCGTCGCGTTCCTCGCGGGCCTCTTGTCGATCACTGGCTGCTACTGCCTGCCGACCTCGATCCTCCTCGCGATCTGGGGCCTCATCGTGATCTTCGATCGCGACGTGGGCGCGCGCTTCGCCGCGAGCGCCTGATCCTCGCAGGGCTCGACGCCGCTGCTCGTGACAGCGCGGGCATCCGCGATACCATCGCGCCGCGTGGCCCACCTGGACTTCGAGAAACCCATCGTCGAGCTCGAGGATCGCATCCGAGAGCTCCGTCTCTACGGCCTGCGTGAGCAGGGCTTCGACGACGAGCTGCAGCGCCTCGAGCAGCGCGCGCTCGATCTCTCCCGCGAGATCTACCGAGATCTGAGCGTCTGGCAGAAGGTCCAGCTGAGCCGTCACCCGGATCGCCCGTACATGCTCGACTACGTCGAGCGCATCTTCGACGACGTGCTCGAGCTGCACGGCGATCGCTCGTTCTCGGACGACGCCGCGATCGTGGCGGGCTTCGCGCGCCTCGAGGGCAAGACGGTCGCGGTGATCGGGCACCAGAAGGGCCGCACCACCAAGGAGAAGCTCCGCCGCAACTTCGGCATGGCGCACCCCGAGGGCTACCGAAAGGCCATGCGCATCATGGAGCTCGCGGATCGCTTCAAGCGGCCGGTGCTCACGTTCATCGACACGCCCGGCGCGTACCCCGGCATCGGCGCCGAAGAGCGCGGTCAGAGCGAGGCCATCGGCCAGTCGCTCCTCGTCATGTCGCGGCTCGGTGTGCCCGTGATCGCGACGGTGATCGGCGAGGGCGGCTCGGGCGGCGCGCTCGGCCTCGGCGTGGCCAACCGCGTGCTCATGCTCGAGTTCGCGACCTACAGCGTCATCACGCCCGAGGGCTGCGCGTCGATCCTCTGGCGCGACGGAACGCGCGCGGCCGACGCCGCCCAGCAGCTGAAGCTCCT
This sequence comes from Sandaracinaceae bacterium, assembly GCA_019694315.1. Taxonomy (GTDB): domain Bacteria; phylum Myxococcota_A; class Polyangia; order Polyangiales; family Sandaracinaceae; genus JAFLCL01. The sequence continues at coordinate 14,180 of JAIBCE010000146.1, read as the reverse complement.
CGCCAACGACGCGCTCCGCCTCGGCATCGTCGACGCGATCATCCCCGAGCCGGTCGGCGGCGCGCACCGCGATCCGGACGACGCGGCCCGCCGCGTGAGCGAGGCCCTGCGCAAGCAGCTCTTCGACCTCGAGCACCTCGCGAGCGACGGCCGGGGCGCGCAGTCGCTCATCGATCAGCGCTACGCGAAGTTCCGCGCCATGGGCGAGATGGTGCAGACGTGACCGGGCCGCAGGGGGCACGCGACGCCGGGATCCCGGACCCGTACCGCACGCGCAAGTGGGTCGGCCTCGTGCTGTGGATCATCGGCATGCTGATCGGCGCCGTGTTCGTGCTCGCGCTCTTCGTGATCGAGCCGTTCGGCTCGGGCGATCCCGTGGGCATGGCGATGTCGATGGCCATCGGCGCGCTCCTCGCGTTCCCCGCCGGCCTCATGTACCTCACGTTCCCGCGCCTCCTCGATCGCTTCGATCCGGAGCCGATCTGGGCGCTCACGCTGTGCCTCCTCTGGGGCGCGGTGGCCGCGTGCGGCTTCGCGGCGTTCATCAACTCGATCGGTGGCGAGATCGTCGCGGCGTTCTTCGGGGGCGAGCTCGGCGAGATGTTCTCCGCCGTGATCAGCGCGCCCTTCGTCGAGGAATTCTGGAAGGGCATCATGGTCGTGGGCGTCGCGTACTTCCTGCGCGACGAGTTCGACGGCGTGGTCGACGGCGTGATCTACGCGACCTTCGTGGCCATCGGCTTCGCGGCCACGGAGAACGTCCTCTACTACGGCCGCGTGATCCACACGGCCGACGTGGAGGCGATCCGCGACACCGTCATGATCCGCGGCCTCCTCGCGCCGTGGGGCCACCCCCTCTACACGTCGATGACGGGCCTGGGCCTGGGCCTCGCGCGCGAGCAGACGAACACCGCCGCCAAGCTGATCCTCCCGGTGGTCGGCTACTTCGGCGCGGTCCTGCTCCACATGCTCTGGAACGGCTCGGCGACCGCGTGCGACGCGTTCTTCGGCCAGTACGGCTTCACGGTCTTCCTCGTGCTGCTCGTGGTCTGGCTGGCCTTCGTGCTCGCCTTCGTGATCCTGGTGATCGGCCTCGTGTGGCGGCGCGGCAAGCTGATCCGTCAGCACCTCACCGACGAGGTCGCGCTCGGTCACCTGACACAGGCCGAGCTCGATCTCGTGACGTCGGTCTTCGGCACCGTGAAGGCCCTCTTCAAGAAGGGCTTCCGCGGTCAGGAGTTCGTGCGCGCGGTGGCCCGCCTCGGCCTCTCGAAGTGGCACACCGCGCGCGCGATGAAGGGCTCGAAGTCGACGGTGTCGATGGACTTCATCCTCCCGCTCCGCGCGAAGATCCGACAGCTCCGACAAGAGGGGGCCTCGCCCGTCTGACTTGGCGCGCCAGTCATCGGCAGCCGGTCAGAAGAAGGTCCAGCCGAGGCCGCGGTAGGTCGGCACGCGCTCGACGACACGCTCGCCCTCCACCACCAGGATCTCGGCGAAGCGCTCGCAGAGCTCGCCGGCCTTCGCGTGACGGAACAGCACCGCGTCGCCGATCGAGATCGAGGTGCCGTTCGCCACGCGGAGCGGGGTCTGCACCTCGCCTGCGCCCTCCAGGTCGTCGAGCGCGAGGCCCTCGGGAAACACGGGGCGCGGGAGCTTGTCTCTGCCCGCCGAGCCCGAGGCCACGTAGCCGCCGCCGCTGACCGTGGCCCACCCGGGCCCGGGCACACGCGTCACCTCGAGCGCGAAGAAGAGCGAGGGCTCGAGCGCGCGCAGGTGCACGTCGTGGAAGTAGTCGAAGAGGAGCGGCTTGAAGAGGCCGCTGCCGGCGCTCACCTCGGTCACGCCGCTCGCGCGCGTGGTCGAGTCGAGCGAGCCCGTGCCGCCGCCGTTCACGATACGCGGCGGGAGGCCCGCGTGGCGCAGCGCCTCCACGATCGCGACGCGCCGCGACGCCACGTCGACGACGCTCCGCGCGCGGACGAGCTGCTTGAGCGCGTTCTCGAGCGGCGCGAAGGGGCTCCGATCCGGAAGGCCCGCCACCTGCGCCTCGTAGGTGAGGAGGCCCTCGAAGCGCGTGCCCTTCGTGTCGGCGATGCGGCGCGCGAGGGCCACGATCGGCGCCGCGTCGCGCAAGGGCGAGCGACGCACGCCGAGGTGCACGCGCCCGCGGGCGAGCTCGAGCGACATGTCGATGCAGAGCGCGAGGCCGAGCTCGGTGTCGTGTGCGCGCGCCTCCTCGGCGGCGCGATCGATCGCCTCGGCCGAGTCGACTGCGAGCACGAGCGTGGCTCCGCGGGCGGCGAGCTTCGCGGCGCGCGCGAGATCGTGACCTTCGCCTCGCCCGAGCGACGGCGGATAGGCCACGAAGAGGTCGTCGAGGCCACGGGCGTGGAGCTGCTCGGCCTCGGGCACCGCGAAGCAGAGGAGGCCGCGGAGATCGTCGCCGCCACGCGCGAGGCAGCGCTCGAGGAGCGCGGGCACGCGCACGCTCTTGGTGGCGAGGCGGAGCGGCAAGCCGTGCGCGCGGCTCAGCACTCGCTGACGATCGAGGTTGCGATCGAAGGCCGCGCGATCGAGCACCGCGCACGGGCGTGGCTCTGCCTCGATCGCACGCAGGAGCTCGTGTGCCGCCATGACGCGAGCGTACAGCGTCGTGGTCGCGGCGATGGCATGCTCGCCTCGTGCCGCACTTCGATCGCCTGGGCGAGGAGGCGAGCTGGGCGTTCCTGCTCGGGCTCGCCGTGCTGCACGTGCTCTGGATCGCGGCGACCTACGCGCGCCACCGCGTGCTCCGCGCGCGCCTCACGGGTCAGGGGCTCGACGAGGGGCGCGGCACGCTGCGGGGCGCAGTGACGCGTGATCAGCCCATCTGCGTGGGCGATTCGTTCGTGCTTCGACTGGAGGGCGGGCGCGAGGTGGAGGTTCGCGTGTCGGCCGCGACCGCGCTGCGCAGCTCGACCATCCGCGCGTGGGAGCGCGAGGGGCGCCTGCTCGCCGGCGAGCGCCTCGTGGTCGACGGCGTGATCTCGAGGCTCGCCTCGGATCGAGACGGCTACCGCGAGAGCGAGCGCCGCTTCGTGATCGACGCCAGCGCCACGGAGCCGCTGCTCTCGGGGGATCCCGTCGTGCGCGTGGTGCACCACGCCCGTCGCCTCGCGGCGCTCGGCGCGCTCTCGCTCGCCCTCTGGGGAGCGTGGGCGGCGCGCTTCGTGGCGCTCTCGCTCGTCGGTGCGCCGACGGAGGGCACGGCCGAGCTCTCGAGCGTGCATCACGAGGGCGAGCTCGCGCGGGGCACGGGTCACGTGCACGCGAGCTCCGTCGAGCGGCTCGTGCGCGTGCGCGTGCGGCGCGACGACGGTGTGCTCGAGCTCGAGGATCACCTCACCGAGGCGGGCCACGAGCACCTCTTCCAGACGCACCGCGCGACCGTGTGGCTGGCCGCGATCGGCCCGCTCGAATTCGCGCAGATCGGAGACACACCGGGGCTCTCGAGCCTCGCTCCGTACGTGGCCTTCGCCGAGCTCGCCGCGGCCATCCTGGGGCTCTACCTGCTGCTCAGGCCCGAGCGCCGCGGCTCCGACCGCTTCGCGTGGGGCGACTCCGCGCCGAATTCTTGACGCGCCGATCCGCCCCGGGATCCCCTCCGGCCATGGCGTCCCCCCTCTCGTTCGTCCGCGGCCGTTCGACCAGTCGCAAGCGTGTGCTGGCCTTCGCGATCGGCACCTCGTGTGTGATCGGCACCGGCACCGTCGCGTACGCCGTGCACGGGATGCGCGAGGCCGAGGCGCTCGTCGACGGCGCGGAGGCTCGTCTGCATGCGCCCTTCGTGGAGGCGCCTGGCGTGGATCGCGTGCAGGCCTCGAGCGCGGCCGCGATGCTGGAGCGGGCCATCGACATGGGCCGCAACGAGGACGAGGTGCGCGGGACCTATCACTACGCGCGCGCGCTCGAGGATCTCCAGCGCGGCGACCTCGTGCTCGCCGAGGGCGAGCTCGCCTCGGCGCATCAATTCCTCGGTGAGACCGTGGATCTCGTGATCCTCTCGGCGGCGCTCTCGCGCGGCCGTCAGCGCTTCGAGGACGCGCAGCGCGAGGTGGCGCACGCGCTCGAGCTCGAGCCCGACGACGAGCGGGCGCTCCTTCTCGCGGCCGACATCGCGCTCGATCTCGATCACGGCGACGACGCGCGCGGCTACCTCACTCGGCTCGGGACCCTCGTGCCCGACAGCTCCACCGTGCACAACCGCCTGGGCGTGGCCCTCGAGGAAGAGGGCGATCTCGAGGGCGCCGAGCGCGAGCTGCGCGACGCGGCGCGCCTCGATCGCCGAGGGCACGACGCGTACGTGAACCTCGGTCGCGTACTCCGTCGCGAGGGCCGGCACGAGGAGGCGCGCGAGGCCTTCGACGTGGCGGTGCAGCGCGCCGCGAGCGACCCGGATGCGCTCCTCGGTCGCGGGCTGGCGCGCGCGGCCACGCTCGACGTGCGCGGCGCCGAGGCGGACTTCCGTCGGGCCGCGGAGCTCGCGCCCAACGACGCCGAGCCGCTGCTCGCGCTCGGGGATCTGCAGCGTGATCTCGGCGACGTGGAGACCGCGGTGACGACGTACCGCAGCGCGATCGATCGCGAGGACGCCGACGCGGCGAGCTGGCTCAAGCTCGGCAACGCGCTCGCGCTGCTCGAGGACTACGTGGGCTCCTCGCACGCGTTCGAGGCCGCGATCCGTCGCTCGCCCGAGCTCGCCGCGGCGCACAACGGCCTCGGCGCGAGCCTCATGCACCTCGCGGAGACGGACCCGTCGCGTCGCGTCGACGCGGTGCGGGCGCTCGAGCGCGCGTTCGAGCTCGATCCCACCGATCCGAACCCGCTCATGAACCTCGCGCTCCTCGCCGAGCGCGACGGCGAGCCCGCAGCCGCCATCGCAGCCTGGCAGCGCGTGCTCACGGTGTGGCCGGGCTCGCCGATCGCCGCGCGTCGTCTCGCGCGCCTCCAGGCCAGCTGAGTCCCGTTCCCCAGGAGCTCGTCGTGCGAGCCCTCGCGATCGCGAGCGGGCTCGCGTCGCTCGCCGAGAACCCGCAGCGTCTCCGTCGGGTCCCTCGTTGACGCACAGGGCCACTGGGGGCGGCTCGACGGTTCGCGCTTCCGTTCGCTCGAGGTGCACGCGAGAATCGCTCGGCGTGGGCGGCTCGGTTCGACATCCCAGTGCGCAGGGGCCCCGATCGGTCCCGGACACGCGCGTGAGCGCTCTCGCGACCGTGCTCCTGGTGGGCGTGTTCTGCGGGCCTCCGTCTGCCGGCGTTGCGCAGGTTCCGGCCGACGGCTCCGGGGAGTCGGTCGCGTCGTCCGTGGAGCCCGGCGTCCCCGACGCGACGGCGGCGATCGTCAGGCTTCGCAGGGCCTTCGACGCGGAGCCGCGAGCGTCGATCTTGCTCGACATGGCCGACGTCTACTTCGCCGCTGGCGAGGTGGCGCTGGCGCTCGAATACGCGAGCCTCGCGCAGGAGGGCGCTCTGTCTCCGGACGAGCGCGCACGCGCGGTGTCGCTCGCGGCGCTCGCAGAGCGAGGCACCGGGCGCATCGACGTCGTCGGCCCCACAGGCTCCATCGTGCTCGTGGACGGCGTTCCGCCGACCCGTCGCTTCGATCCAGGCGAGCACGTGGTCCGACTCGAGGCGCACGGGAGGCTCCCCGCTGAACAGCGTGTCGAGGTGCGGGAGGGCGAGACCACGACGGCACGCTTCGAGGACCTCGCGTCGACACCCGACGTCGTCGCACCTCCCGAGCCGGCCAACGCCATGTGGATGCTGGAGGACATTCTCGCTCTCGACGTCGGCGTGGAGGTACAGGCCGATCGGCCCATGTGGCTCTTCGGGCGCCGCGTGGATCGCAGCGGCGCACTCGCAGGCCCAGTTCAGCGGCTCTGCCAAGCGCCGTGCGCGCTGCGGATGCCGGCGGGCCGCTGGGCTTTCGGTGTCGCCGATGAGGAAGACGGCACGCCCGGGCACATCTTGTGGGATTCGCGACTGCGCGATGACTCCGTGGTGCGCATCGCCGAAACGCGTGTCGGCACGGTGCGCGATGTCGTCGCCGTTCTCGAGGCGATCTTCGTGCCCTTGGCGGTGACCGCGGTTCTCGTGGGCGCATTCACTACCGACGCCCAGCTCCAGACGTCCCTCCTCTTCTCCGGCTCGCTCGTCCTCGTGTGCGGGGCAGCGGGGCTCGCCGTGCTCCTTCGCGAAGACGAGATCTCGATCGGAGTGGTCGGCGGGGGAGGTCCTCCGCGCTGAGTCGCTTCCCGTCGCGAGCCGACGGGTTCCCGCAGCCGCCGACCGACGCGAGCGTGACCGCGATCGCAATCGCGATCGACGAAGTGGCTGCCCCTCGATCCGCCGAGCGCGACAACCCCGTGCCTCACGGACGCACCCTCGGAGGCGCGAGCCAGTCTGTCTCTGCGCCCATCGAACAGGAACATGGAGGTACGCGCCGCGACGCCAGCGCGCGTGAGCCTCGGCATCCTCGCGTCTGCTCTGCCCCTCGACCCTCGACCCGCAGAGCGCGACCTCGCCGTGCCTCACGGACGCACCGTCAAAGGCGCGAGCCAGTCTGTTCCTGCTCCCATCGAGCAAGTACATGGAGGAACGCGCCGCGACGCCAGCGCGCGTGAGCCTCGGCATCCTCGCGTCTGCTCTGCCCTCGACCCTCGACCGCAGAGCGCGACCTCGCCGTGCCTCACGAACGCACCGTCAAAGGCGCGAGCCAGTCTGTTCCTGCTCCCATCGAACAGGAACATGGAGGAACGCGCCGCGGCGCCAGCGCGCGTGAGCCTCGGCATCCTCGCGTCTGCTCTGCCCCACCATGCGCGCCTCCAGGCCAGCTGACTCGGGCGGGCGACGGCGCGTCATTGACTCGGCGCGTCATCGGATTCGTGTGTGGTGAGGGTTGAGCGGACGCGTGTGCGGGTGCGATCGTGCGAGGCAGGGCGCGTGATCGGCAGGCGCCTCGATCGAGGAGAGGTCGCATGCGTTCCCTCGTGCAGCTGCGTCGACGACGCGAGCGAGACGACGAGCCCCAGGATGGCGCGGGGGCGCTCACATCGAGCGTGCTCGCGTCGCTCCGCGCGCGGATGGAGCGCGATCGTGCGCTGAGCAACGAGAGCCTCCGCGAGGTCGCGCGCGCGCACGGCCTGCCCGAGGCGCACGTGCTCGGCGTGGCGAGCTTCTACGCGGATCTGGGCCTCGCGCCGCGCGGTCGTACGCGGGTGCGCGTGTGCCGAGGCGCGGCCTGTCATGCGGCGAGCGGCGAGGCGCACGTGCGCTGGGCCGAGGACGCGCTCGGTCTCCGCTGCGGTGAGACGCGCGAGGATGGCGCCGTCTCGCTCGAGGCCACGTACTGCCTGGGCGCCTGCGATCGCGCCCCCGCGGTGTCGGTCGAGGATCGCGTCTACGTGGGCCTCGACGAAGAAGGCCTGCGTGCGCTCGCGCGCGACCTCGCAGGCGGCGCGTCCTTGCCCCAGCTCGGGCGCGAGCACGTGTCGCGCTTCGAGGTCTTCGATCGCGAGGGGAGGCCGGGCGGGACGGCGATCGTGCTCGAGCGGCTCGCGGCGGGCGTCGATGCGCGTGACCTCTCGGTGGCGCGCGCGCACGGGGTGTTCCTAGGCCTCGCGCGCGCGCTCGAGCGCACGCCCGACGAGGTGCTCGCGGAGGTGAGCGCGTCGGGCCTCCGTGGTCGCGGCGGTGCGGGCTTTCCCACGGGCACCAAGTGGTCGCTCGCTGCGCCGCACGCGCGCGCGGCGAAGGAGGCCTTCGTCGTGTGCAACGCCGACGAGGGCGATCCGGGCTCGTACATCGATCTGCACCTCCTCGAGCGCGACCCGTTCGCCGTGCTCGAGGGGCTCGCGATCGCTGGCTACGCGATCGGCGCCACGCGCGGCGTGATCTACGTCCGAAGCGAATATCCCCGCGCGCCGCGCATCCTCCGCGAGGCCGTGCGGGATGCGCGCGCCGCGGGCCTCTTGGGCGTGGGCATCCTCGGCTCGTCGTTCTCGTTCGACGTCGAGGTGGTGCAAGGCGCTGGCAGCTACGTGTGCGGCGAGGAGACCGCGCTCCTGCGCTCGACCGAGGGCCTTCGCGGCATGGTCACCGCGCGCCCGCCGTTCCCGGCGGAGAGGGGCCTCTTCGACGCGCCCACGATCGTGCAGAACGTCGAGACGCTCGCGAACGTGGGGTGGATCGTGCGCCACGGCGGCGCCGCGTACGCCGCGCACGGCGTGGGCAAGAGCCGCGGCACGAAGGTCGTGTGTCTCAACTCGCTCTTTGCACGGCCGGGCCTCTACGAGGTGCCGCTCGGCACGAGCGTGCGGGTGATCCTCGAGACGATCGCGGGGGGGCTCGCCGAGGGGCGCACGCTCAAGTGCGTGCAGATCGGCGGACCGCTCGGCGGCATCCTGCCTGCGCACGCGCTCGAGGTGCCGCTCGGCTTCGAGGAGCTCGACGCGGTGGGCGCGCTGCTCGGTCACGGCGGTATCGTGGCGTGGGACGCGCACACCGACGCGCGCGAGATCGCCCTCCATCTCCTCGAATTCTGCGACGAGGAGTCGTGCGGCAAGTGCTTTCCGTGCCGCATCGGCGCGCGACGAGGCGTCGAGATCGCCAAGCGCCTCTTCACACCGCGGCCGCTGACCGTCATCGACGCGGACCTCTCGCTCCTCTCCGAGCTGCTCGAGACGATGAAGCTCGGCTCGCTCTGCGCGCACGGAGGCGGCATCCCCGCGCCCCTGCGCTCGCTGCTCGATCACTACCCGGACGAGCTCCGTCGCGGAGCCGAGGAAGGAGGCGTATCGTGAGCGCCGACGGCGGACCGAGCCCCAAGAAGTCCCCCAAGCACTCGCTGCGCGTGGTGATCGATGGTCACGACGTGGAGGGCCGCGACGGCGAGACGATCCTCGAGCTCGCGCGCCGCGAGCAGATCTACGTGCCCACGCTCTGCTTCGATCCGCGCCTGAGCCCGTACGGTGCGTGTCGCGTGTGCCTCGTGGGCGTGCGCGGCGCGCGCGGGCCGATGGCCTCGTGCACCACGCGCCTCCGCGAGGGCATGGTGATCGACACGCGCGAGCCCACGGCGCTGCGCGTGGCCAAGGGCGTGGTGGAGCTCGTGCTCGGCGACTACCCGAAGGACGCGCTCGCGCGCCCGGGCACGCGCAACGAGCTCCGCGAGGTGGCCGCGCACCTCGGCGTGCGAGAGAGCCGCTTCGGCGGCGCGCCGCCCTCGATCGCGCGCGACGATCGACACCCGTACCTCTCGATGAAGCTCGACGAGTGCATCGTGTGCGGGCGCTGCGTGCGCGCGTGTGAAGAGGTGCAGGGCGCGTTCGCGCTGAGCTACGCGGGGCGGGGCTACGGCACACGCATCGTGGCGGGCCTCGACGCGGGCCTGCTCGACTCGAGCTGCGTGTCGTGCGGCGCGTGCGCCTCGAGCTGCCCCACGGGCGCGATCGACGAGCGCGCGTACCGCACCGACGAGACCGTGGAGAAGGTGGTCACCACCACGTGCGCGTACTGCGGCGTGGGCTGCTCGCTCGACGTGAACGTGCGCGGGGGCGAGGTGATCTCGATCGATCCCACGCTCGAGGGGCCCTCCAACCGCGGCCACACCTGCGTGAAGGGCCGCTTCGCCCACGCCTACGGGCGCTCGCGCGATCGCGTGACGAGCCCGCTCCTTCGGACCACCGATGGCGGCTGGCGCGAGGCGAGCTGGGACGAGGCGCTCGGCTTCGTGGCGGAGCGCCTTCGCCGCATCGTGGACGAGCACGGGCCGAGCGCGGTGGCCGCGATCAGCTCGAGCCGCTGCACGAACGAGGAGAACTACCTCCTCCAGAAGACGTTCCGCGCGGCGCTCGGCACGAACAACATCGACAACTGCTCGCGCGTCTGCCACTCGCCGACGTCGATGGGCCTGATCCGCTCGTTCGGCGAGTCGGGCGGCACGAACTCGTACGAGGACATCGACCTCGCGAAGCTCCTCGTGGTCACGGGCGCCAACGCGACCGAGGGCCACCCCGTGGTCGGCGCGCGTCTCAAGGAGGCGGTGCTCCGGGGCGCGAAGCTCATCGTGATCGATCCGCGGCGCATCGAGCTCGCCACGTACGCGGACGTCTTTCTCCAGCTCCGGCCCGGCACGAACGTGGCCGTGTACAACGGCCTCGCGCACGTGATCGTGCGCGACGGTCTCTACGATCGCGCGTTCGTCGACGCGCGCGCCGAGCAGTTCGACGCCTACCGCGAGCACATCGCGCGCTACACGCCCGAGCACGTCGAGGCCGTGAGCGGGGTGCCGGCCCGCGAGATCGAGCGCGCGGCGCACCTCTACGCGACCACGCGGCCGGGCGGCATCTTCTACGGCCTCGGCGTGACCGAGCAGCGGCAGGGGGTCTCGGGGGTGCGCACGATCGCGAACCTCGCGATCCTCACTGGCAACCTCGGCGTGCGGGGCGGCGGCACGAACCCGCTGCGCGGGCAGAACAACGTGCAGGGCTCGAGCGACGTGGGCGCGCTTCCCACCTACTTCACGATGTACCGCAGCGTCGCCGACGCGGCGGTGCGCGGCGAATTCGAGCGCGCGTGGGGACGCACGCTGCCGGATCGTCCGGGCCTCACGATCCCTGCGATGTTCGAGCAGGCCATCGCGGGCTCGCTGCGCGCCATGTACGTGTTCGGCGAGGACATCGCGCAGACCGATCCGAACGTGGGCCACGTGGAGAAGGCGCTGCGCTCACTCGAGCTGCTCGTGGTGCACGATCTCTTCGAGAACGTGACCGCGAAGCTCGCGCACGTGGTCCTGCCGGGCTCGACGTTCCTCGAGAAGACGGGGACCTTCACCAACGCCGAGCGACGTGTGCAGCTCGTGCGCGCCGCGGTGGCTCCGCCGGGTCACGCGCGGCCCGACCTCGACATCCTCCTCGAGCTCAGCAAGCGCCTCGGCTACGAGATGCCGCACCGCGACGCGGCGGAGGTGTGGGACGAGATCGCGCGGCTCACGCCGCAGCTGCGCGGGATCTCGCACGCGCGTCTCGAGGGTGGGGGCCTCCAGTGGCCCGTGCTCGACGCGACGCACCCGGGCACGCCGGTGCTCTTCACCGAGCGCTTCCAGACGGCGAGCGGTCGCGCGGTGCTCTTCCCCGTGGACTGGGAGAAGCCGGGCGAAGAGGCCGACGACGCGTTCCCGTTCGTGCTGATCACGGGCCGTCAGCTCGCGCACTACAACTCCGGCACGCAGACGCGGCGCACGGCGAACGTGGAGCTCCAGCCCGAGGACTTCGTGGAGCTCCACCCCGACGACGCGGCGGAGCTGGGCATCGAGCAGGGAGATCTCGTGGAGATCGCGAGCCGTCGCGGCGCGATCGAGGCGCACGCGTGCGTCACGCGTCGCGTGGCGCGCGGCAACGTGTTCCTCGCGTTCCACTTCCCCGAGGTGAAGACGAACGTGCTGACGAGCGGCTCGAGCGAGCCCGAGACGCGCTGCCCCGAGTACAAGGTCACGGCCGTGCGCGTGACGCGCGTGCCGGGCACGCACCGCGTTCCGAGGCCCGCGGCCAAGGGCTTCCGTCAGGATGCGTACGACTGACCGACAGAAAACCGCCGAGACAGTGGATCGGAGGCGCCTCACGGGCGGAACGTCATCACGAGCGCGAAGACGAGGCCGGCGATGGCGAGGAAGACCAGGGGCATCACGAACACGAGGCAGCCGATGGCGTAGCCCTGGAGCTTGCTGACGCGCTCGCGCGACCCCCGGAGGGCCGCGGAAAGGCTGCGCCGTCACGTTCGGGGCGGGCTGGGCTTCGGCCGTGCGGGCGAGCACCTCGAGGGCCGACAGCCAGGCGCTGGCGGCCTCTGGCGTGATCGAGAAGCCGAACAACCGACGTGAGCGATGGAGGCGCAGCACGAGCTCGCCTGGCTGCAGCTCGAGGCTCCGGAAGATGGCCCCCTCGGCGCCCGCGGTCATCAAGGTGTGGACGGCCTGCACGACGCTGGCATCCGACAGCCACCGACGCGTCCAGGCGTCGTCGAGCGGATAGACCGCGTAGGCGTCGAGCCCGGGGACGGCGGACATCGGAGCCACGTTGAGCGCCCCTGCGATGCGTCGCTGCTCGCGCCGTCAGCTGCACCTCGAACGTCGGCCCGCGATAGACGTACACGTTCGCGTCGCGGCCACCCGTCTGGCCTCGGTAGTGGCGCCCGTACACGAGGTAGCGTTCCCCGTGCAGGCCGAGCGGGGTGAGCACGGCGTCGAGCGTGCGCGCCCTGCTCCGGGTGACGAGGAGCACCAGGCCGACCGGCACGACCAGCATCACGACGAACGCGGCGAGGCCGAGCGCGACGAGCACGACGCCAGCCGTGTTGCCATCGCCCCGGCGCGCGAGCTCGTCCATCCCTGGCAGGAGGACGCCAAAGAGGCCGAACATGCAGCAGCCGAAGACAGGGATGCTGGTGAGCGCGGTCAAGCAGGTGACGAAGAGCCGACGCTTGCCGAGCTCGACGAGCAGGTCCGAGAGCTGCTGCATATGGAGGTTCCTACGAGGGGTGTGTCGCGGGAGCTCGCGGCACCAGCGCCCTGAGCCACCCGCCATGAAACCGCCCCAGAACGCGCAGACCTTTCCACGAGCCCCCGACGCGCCTGCCCGAACGTCTCGACACGAGCCCGCGCTTGACCCGCGGTGGCCGTTCCGTGACCCTCGACCGCGCGCTCGGTCCCGATCGGTCACGCCGCTCGTACGGGCTACGCCAGGAGGAACCGCATGCTCCGCGTCCTTCTCTCCGTCGTCCTCGGTGGTGTGCTCACGGCGACTTCCGAGGCGCGCGCGCAAGCGCCCGAGGACGCGGCGCCCGAGACGCTGGTCCTCGTGGGCGTGATCGCCTCGGATGCACCGAGCGGGCTCGCGGACGCAATCACGGATGCGCTGGCCACCGTCGCGATCGAGCGCGGCTACCGCATCGTTCCGCGCGGGCCGGGTGCGCCCGCGCCGGACCTCTCGTCCGCCAGCGACCTCGCTGTGATCGCCTCCACCTCGTCCGCGGCGCGGACGCTCCACGTGCAGGTGTCCGGCGTGGTCGGGGCTCGCACGTTGCACGTGGGTGTTGCTGGCGCGCTCGACGTCGGTGCCGCCGCCGTCGCTCGCACCGTTTCGAGCGACCAGGAGATCACGGCGGCGCTGGGGGAGATGGCGCGGCAGATCCTGCCCTCGCCGATCGAACCGCTCACGGGGGCGTGGGTGCCGCCGCTCCGTGTGGAGGCGAGGCGGACCGTGACGGAGGCTCCGCTGCGTCGTGTGCGCGTGCGTGTTCCCGTGCGTCCGCAGACCACCGCGGCCCGCGCTCACGTCCCCGTGGCGCTGATCGCGGGGGCGGCGGTCCTCGGAGGGGGGTGGATCCTCGACATCGTCACTGGCGCCCTGGGCGGCTACCACGATCGCACCTGCGTGGACCTCGGCGCGCTGGGCGGCTGCAGCGGACCGGGCGGGCCCGCGTTCGATCCCGCATGGAGCGACTTCCGCGCCTTCTCCCTCGTGCCGATCGCAGGGCCGTGGGTTCAGCTCGCGCTCTTGCCGGACACGAACAACCTTTGGCCGTTCTGGCTCGTGCTCGATGGCCTCGTCCAGGCGGGCGGGCTCGTCGCGCTGCTCGCGGGCGCCATCGACGAAGCCACGCGGGGCGGCGGGCCTCCGACGCGCCAGCTCCGCGTGGCGGCTTGGATGTCCCGCGAGCAGGTCTCGCTCGCGGTCCACGGCGCATGGTGAGTTCTTCCACCGCCTCCACGGCGTCACGCTCCTCGGCGAAGGCGGCGTGATGGAGATCTTCGACACGAGCGTGAATCTCGCCCTCCAGCGCGAGGACTCGCTGGCGCTGAGCTCGACACCGGCGCGCGGGTCGTGTTCTTCGCGAGCGACGGCGGCGGTTGCCAGTACTTCTTCGATGTCGACGACTACTGCGGCCACGGGCGCTACGCGGTGTTCCTCGCGTCCTCGTCCTAAACAGAATCGCCGAGACAGTGGATCATCTGGGTCGAGGCGATTCTGTTTCGCGGAGCGGAGTTGGGTGGGGGGCCCCGAACCGGCTTCGCCGGGCGGGGGGCGGGTCTGCATCAGACCCGCCGAAAGGAAGGCTACACATGACTCGGCGTCTCGCCGA
>JAIBCE010000563.1 GCA_019694315.1 Sandaracinaceae bacterium | reverse complement strand
GCGGCGCTGGCCTGCGCGAGCACGAGCTCCTCGGCCTCGCCGGCCGGCGGCGCCTCGGTGGTGGCGGGCGGCGCGACCTCGGTGGTGGCGGGCGGGGCGACCTCGGTGGTGGCGGGCGGCGCGACCTCGGCGGTCGACGGCGGCACGTCCACGCCCTCGGGGATGACCTCCGTGCCCTCGGCCGTGGCGACCTCGGTGGTGGCGGGCGGCGTCGCCGTGCCGGCGGTCTCCGTCGTGGCCGGAGGCGTCGCCTGCGTGGCGGGCGGTGCCGTCCCGGAGATCTGCGGCATCTCGACCGGGCCCGCGCGACCCAGCTCCACCGGCTGGGGCATGTGGACGTTGTGGTAGTACCAGTAGCCGCCCATCGCGACGAGGCCGACGAGCAGGATGCCGGCCGTGGCCCACATGGCCTGCTTGCGCTCGGGCGACATCGGCTCGAGCGAGCGCTGGAGATCCGCGAAGTCGTCGTGCGCATCGGGCCCGTGCTTGGGGGGCTTGTCCGGCGAGAAGAACTCCTCGGTCACCACCGCGTGATCGCCCGTGCCGAGCGCGCGCATCTGAGCCGAGTCGGTCATCGCGCTCTTGCGCTTGCGCTTCTCGCGCTTCTCCCGCGGCTCGTCGTCTTCGTCCTCGGCCTCGGCCTTGGGCGGCGGCTCGCTCCTGGACACCTTGTCCTCGGCGGGCGGGCGCTCCGACTTGGCCTTGGCGTCGTCGTCGGTCTTGACGCGCGGCTGCGTGTCGTCGCGCGACTCGGTGCTCGCCGGCACCACGTCGTCGTTCACGGCGACCTGCGTCACCGTGCGCTTGGCCTGCGCAGGGAACTGGATGACGTTGCTCGCCGCGGCGGCCTCGTCTCGCTTCTCCTCGCGCTTCTCGACAGGCTTCTCTTCCGGGCGCGCGACCGGCGCGGCCACCTCCGTCTTGGCCTTGGTCTCGACCGCGGCGGTGGTCTCGGGGGCCTTGGTCGCCTCGGGGCGCGCCGAAGGTCGCTCGGAGCCGCGGTTCTTCTTGTTCTTCTTGGCCATGTGATCCTCTCGATCCGGGATGCTGCTCGTGACGGATGGTGGGGACGAAGCAGGAGAAGCAGAGGGCGACGAGGCCGGGGGATCTGGTGGCCGAGGCGTCGCAGAGACGTTGGAAGAAGAAGAGGCGCTGGGCTGGCTGCTCGGAGAGGTCGCCGAAGCGCTGTCCTGGGATGACGCTCGAGGGGCGGGACTTGGCTCGCGGGCCTGAGCGCCGTGGGTCGGGGGCGGAGCGTCGTGAGGGGGGTGGGTCGGGGGTGAGTCGAGCTTCGCGAGGAGGTTTTCCGAGGCCTGCTCGAAGCCCGGCCCGAGGAGGGTGCGGCGCAGCTCGCGGGCGGGGGCCTCGGGCGCCCTCGGCGGCTGGAGGCCGGGGCGCTGTTCAGGCGACTTTGCAGCGGCCGTGCCGGGCGAAGTTGCGCCGTCATTGGCCGTGCTGGGCGGCAGGATCGCTGGAATTCCTGCAGAAACGGCCTCAGGCGGGTGTGAAGGCGGTGGCACAATCGAGGCAGACTGCGGCACATTCGGACTGCCCGCGTCAGCATCTGCACGGCTCGACGCTGCGATCCGATGGTCGGGCTCCACGCCCTCGCCGACCACCGCGTTCTCTTCTCCCGAGACGCCGTCGGGGGGTCGCAGGGTGCGCGCCTTCTGCGACGGCTGGATGACGCCCTCGAAGTACAGCTTCGAGAGCGAGGACAGCGTCTGGAGGTCGTCGGCCTCGAGCACATCGACGACGTCGCCGAGCGTGTGTGCGCCGTCGACGGCCTTGAGGATGGGGTTGAGCTCGTCGGGGATCTCGCCCAAGCGCGGGATGAGCTCGCTCTCCACCACCTCGAGCACCGACTCCAGCGGGGGCAGCTGCTCCAGCAGGCGGCCCCACTCGTCGACGCGCCGCATGCCCTCCATGAGGAGGCCCGTGGTCGGCGTCTGGATGTGGGCCTCGCTCCGCACCGGACGGAACTCGATGTCGAAGTCGCCCTCGCTCCAGAGGAGCAGGCGATAGACCGCGCGCTCGCCGTGGATGCGGCCGAGCTCGGCGTCGAGGATCTGCCCTTCGCGGAAGGTGATGGTGCCGTGGCCGAGCGGTCCGCGCAGATCGAGCACGCCCGACTTGCGGCTCACGTCGATGGTCTGGAGCAGATCGACGAGGCCCATGTCCTCGAGCGATCCCGTGAAGCGCGTCTTCGAGAGCGAGGCGCGGCCACGCGCGAAGGAGTCTCGCTCGCGGCGGTTCAGCGCGAGGTGGATCCGCGCGAGGATCTCCTTCGTGTAGATGGGCTTGGTGAGGTAGTCCTCCACGCCGAGCTGGAGGCCTCGCACCTTGCTCTCGACCGACGTGTCGCTCGAGAGGAACATGATGGGGATCGCGGCCCAGTCGGAGTTCTTGCGGAGCGCCTCGACGAGGGCGAAGCCGTCCATCGCGGGCAGGCGCGTGTCGCTCAGGATGAGATCGGGCTGCGCGTACTCGAGCGTCTCGAGCGCGTCGCGCGCGGTGCCGCAGGTCGTGAGGTTGTAGCCGGCCTTGCGCAGGCTCACCTCGAGCACGCGCAGGCTCCGCACGTCGCCATCGACCAGCAGCAGGCTCTTCTTGGCCACTGGCGGCGAAGTCTGCTCGGCGGCGCCCCTTCTTGTAAAGGCGGCGCGGCTCCGGGGGATCGGTCTTGACCCCGCCGACCGCGCCTTCGTATCGTCGGCGCCTTCGTGAGCCCAGCCCTCACGAGACGCACCCAGGAGCCGCTCCATGTCGCGCCAGCACGCTCGCCTCTCTCGCCTCCTCGTCGCCTCGGGCCTCGCGCTCGGCACGCTCGCGTTCGCCGGCTGTGGCGAGGCCGGGGAGCCCACGGGCCCGATGGCGCTCTGGGACATCCAGCCGCGCGCGGGCGCGACGGCGGGGGAGCAGCCGGTGATGATCACGGGCGAGAATTTCCGCCAGGACATCGGCTACGCCGTGTACTTCGGCTCGCTGCGCGCGACCGCGGTGACGATCATGGACACCTCCACGCTCGTGGTCGTGACGCCGCAGCACGAGGCTGGTCCCGTCGACGTGGTGGTGGCTGCGGAGAACGGCCCCGCGTTCCGTGTGCAGCAGGCGTTCACGTTCGCCGATCAGGGCGGCAACGTCATGCAGCAGGTCGGCCAGGGCCAGCAGGCGCCCGAACGGTTCTGAGCTTGCCGGAGGGTCCATGCGGACCCTCCCTGCGAGGCAGGGCCCCCTCTGGCTTCACCCGCTGACGCTCGTGCTGCGGGCGGAGCCGCTTGCGCGCCCCGCGCTACGCTCCGCGGGATCTCGATTCCGTCTCGGTCCCTGAGCTCGCTGGAGGGTCCATGCGCTGAGCCACAACGCGCTCGACCAGCTCGTCTCGGCGACGGTGGACGGCGCGAGCACGACGAGCTGGACGTTCGACGGCGAGGACGCGCGTGTGGGCATCACGGACGCGCTGGGGACGCGTCGGATCGTGGTCGGCCCCGAGCAGGGCGAGGGCCTCGGCGTGCCGCACGCGGTGACCGACGCGACGGGCGCGCTCCAGACGGGCTACGTCTACGCCGCAGGTCGACCGCTCCTGCGCTACAGCGGCACGAGCGCCACCTACTACCTCGAGGACGGCC
>JAIBCE010000145.1 GCA_019694315.1 Sandaracinaceae bacterium | reverse complement strand
AAGTCGATGCCCGCGCCCTCCGTCCCCGCTCCCAACGCGAAGCCCGCCACCCCGAAGTCGGTCGCTCCCGCCGCCAAGGCACCCTCGACCAAGCCGCCCGCCGCCAAGCCCCCGGCCGAGGCGCCCGCCAAGCCGCCCGCCGCCAAGCCCGACAAGGCCAAGGCCGCCCCGGCCAAGGCCGCCAAGGCCGCTCCCAAGCCCAAGGCCAAGGCTGCTCCCAAGCCCAAGGCCAAGGCCGTCAAGGTCGCGAGCCTCTCCAAGGCGCGCAAGCCCGCCGCCGCGCGCCCCAAGCCCAAGGCCAAGGTCGCGAAGCCCAAGGCGCGTCGCGCGGCCTGACGTGATCGGCGTCTACGCCATCGTCGACCCCGAGGCCTGCGTCGAGGCCTCGGGCGCGCGCCGCGATCCACGCGCCGTGGCGCGCGCGATCCTGCGCGGGGGCGCGAGCCGCCTCCAGCTGCGCGGGAAGTCCTTGCCCGACCGCGCCCTGCTCGAGCTCGCGCGCGAGCTCGCTGGGCTGGCCGGCGAGGCCGGCGTGCCCTTCGTCGTGAACGATCGCCTCGATCTCGCCCTCCTCGTGGGCGCGAGCGAGGTGCACCTCGGGCAGGACGACCTGCCTCTGATCGAGGCGCGCAAGCTCGCGGGCCAACTGCGGTTGGGCCGCTCCACCCACGATCTCGCGCAGGTCCGCGCCGCGCGGGACGAGGGCGCGGATCGCATCGCGTTCGGCCCGGTGTTCCCCACCCGCAGCAAGGCCAACCCGGACCCCGTCGTCGGCCTCGATCGATTGGCCGAGGCCGTCGCGCTCGCGGAGCGCCCCGTCGTCGCGATCGGCGGCATCAACCTCGCGCGCGCGCCCGAGCTCGCGGGCCTGGGCTTGTCGGAGGTGGCCGTGATCTCCGCCCTCTGCGCCGCGCCCGATCCGGAGGCCGCGACCGCGCGCCTGCGCGAGGCCCTCGCGTGATCCTCGAGCTCGCCGTGGGCGCGGCCCTCGTCACCGCCGGCTCGGCCGTGGCTCGCGTGCTCTGGTCGCGCCGAGGTCGCGCGCGACGTGTCGCCCCTCCACCCCGGCCCGCACCGGCCAAGAAGCGCGGCGCCGGCCTCTACCCTGGCGACGTCCTCATGCTGGCGGGGGCCGAGCACGCGCTCGATCGCGCCACGGAGCTCGACGACGGAGGCCTGCTCCGCGTCCTCGAGACCATCGGCGCCCAGCCCCGCTACGTCGTCCAGCTCGACGCGCTCGGAGAGCACCTCGTTCTTGCCGAGCCCTACGCCGAGCTGCCCGAGGGCCGCGTCGCCGACGTGGTGCCGCTCGGCGTTCGCGCCCTCCAACTCGTCCGCCGCGGAGAAGCGCTCGCCCAACCGGTGCTCGACGACCACGAGCCGCTCGTCCGCGGGCGCTGCCGCTTCACGGTCCTGGCCGACCGCGGCGGCAAGCACCTCGTCGTGCTCGAGCCGGAAGCGGGCCCTCGGCTCTGCCTCGTCGGCGACGTCCTCGATCGGCGCCTGCTCGACGTCCTTCCCGGCGGCTGAGGAGTCTCGACCGGCCAGTCGGGCAACCTCACTCCGCGTGTGAGCTCTCGGCGCTGCTCGGACGGGGCGTGGGCGGGTTGGCCGGACGCGCACGCCCGAGGCCCAGCGTCCCGAAGAAGACGCCGAGCGTCAGCCCGAGCACCACGAAGTTACCGAAGAACGCCCCATTGCAGCCTGCCAGCCCGAAGGCGGCGGCGGTGCCCAGCGCGAGCTGCGCGGAGACCGCGATGCGGGCGGACGAGAAGGCGCGTGTCGTCGAGTGCTGCGTCGGCGGCATCATTACCTCGGGGGGATCGCGGAAGTGGCGAAGGAAGCGCTGCTCGCGACGGGTGAGTAAGGAAGCGGAGCAGGATGTAGGACACTATCTCACAGGCCCCCAAAAGCGGTCCAACTTCTACCAAGCTCGGTCCGACCCGCCAACGGTTTTTTTGCGTCCGGGCGGACCCTGTGATCCGGTCGGCCGCAGCACGGTGACGTGGGGGGCACGCGCTCCTGCCCGAGCAGCGAGCGCACCACCGGGCTCGCGACGCGAAAACCTCGACGATCTCGCGGTTCCGCCGGTATCGAGCGCCTCGGGCTCGTGGTAGACCCGCCACGATGACTGCGTCCATCCCGCCGCCGGCCGGGCCCGAGGTCCTGCCGATCCTGCCGCTGCGCAACTCGGTCCTCTTCCCCGCGTCGGTCGTGCCCGTGAACGTCGGCCGCGCGCGCTCGGTGCGTCTCATCGAGGAGTCGTTCGGACGAGACCGACCGCTCATCGGCGTCGTCGCGCAGAAGGAGTCGGACACCGAAGATCCGGAGTTCGAGGACGTGCACGCGCTCGGCACCGTGGCCCGCGTTCTCAAGGTCATCCGCCTCTCGTCGGGCAACTATTCGGTCGTGCTGCAGGGCGTCTCGCGCATGCGCGTCGTCGAGCCGATCACGCGCAACCCGTTCATGCGCGCGCGCCTCGAGCGCATCCACGAGACTCCCGTCCGCGACACCGAAACAGACGCCCTCGCCACCGCCCTGCGCGAGGCGGCCCGACGCCTGCGCGAGGTGCTCCCGCAGCAGAACCGCGAGGCGGGCGCCGCGCTCGAGAACATCCACGACGCAGGCGCGCTCGCCGACGCGGTCACCTCCGACCTCGGCATCCCGACGAGCGCCAAGCAGCAGATCCTCGAGATCCTCGACGTGCGAGACCGTCTTCGCCGCGTGCTCGAGATCGTGTCGAGGCAGGCGCAGGTCCACAAGGTCAAGAAGGAGATCTCCACGATGGTCCAGGAGGAGATGTCGCGCAGTCAGCGCGAGTTCCTCCTTCGCCAGCAGATGAAGACCATCCGCAAGGAGCTCGGCGAGGCCGACGACGACGACGAGATCGAGACGCTGCGCGAGCGGCTCGCGCGCGCCGAGCTCCCGATCGACGCCGACAAGGCCGCGCGCAAGCAGCTCCAGCGCATGCGCGCCATGAGCCCGCACGGCGCGGAGTACCAGGTGTGCCGCAACTACGTCGAGTGGCTCGCCGATCTGCCGTGGGGAAAGGTCACCGCCGATCGCCTCGATGTGAACGAGGCCAAGCGCGTGCTCGACGAGGACCACCACGGCCTCGACAAGATCAAGCGCCGCATCGTCGAGTACATCGCGGTGCGCCGCCTCAAGAGCGACATCCGCGGCCCGATCCTCTGCTTCGTGGGCCCGCCGGGCGTGGGAAAGACCTCGCTCGCCAAGTCGATCGCACGCGCCACCGGCCGCAACTTCTGTCGCGTCGCCCTCGGCGGCGTACAGGACGAGGCCGAGATCCGCGGCCATCGCCGCACCTACGTGGGCGCCTATCCGGGCCGCTTCGTGGTGGGCATGAAGCAGGCGGGCTCGCGCAATCCCGTGATGCTCCTCGACGAGATCGACAAGCTCGCGACCGACGGCCGCGGCGATCCCGGCGCGGCGCTGCTCGAGGTGCTCGATCCCGAGCAGAACAACACGTTCACCGACCACTACCTCGAGGTGGCGCTCGATCTCTCGGGCGTGCTCTTCATCGCCACGGCCAACCGCAAGGACACGATCCCGCGTCCGCTCCTCGATCGCATGGAGCTCATCGAGCTCGCCGGCTACACGCGCGACGAGAAGCACCACATCGCGATGGACTTCCTCGTGCCCAAGCAGCTGCGCGAGCACGGTCTCACGCCCGATCGCCTGGATTTCTCGGGCGAGGCGATCGACGCGATGATCGATGGCTACACGCGCGAGGCAGGCGTGCGCAACCTCGAGCAGAAGGTCGCGTCGGTCTGCCGCTCGGTCGCGGTACGTCTCGCGGAGGGCGAGGACGTTCGTCAGCTCTCGGACGCCGCGCACGTGCGCGAGGTGCTCGGTGCGCCACGCTTCGAGCGCTCGGTGGCGGAGAAGCTCTCGAGCCCTGGCGTGGCCACGGGCCTGAGCTGGACGCCCGCGGGCGGCGAGCTGATGTTCGTGGAGGCGCAGCAGATGCCCGGCACCGGCCAGCTCCACCTCACGGGCAAGGTCGGCGACGTGATGAAGGAGTCGATCGCCGCGGCGTTCTCGTACATCCGCGTGCGCTCGAGCGATCTCGGCCTCCCGAACGACTTCCTCTCGAAGATGGACATCCACGTGCACCTGCCGAACGCGGCGATGCCCAAGGACGGTCCGTCGGGCGGCATCGCCGTGTTCGTGGCGCTCAGCTCGATGCTCACCAAGCTCAAGGTGCGCCCCGACGTGGGCATGACGGGCGAGATCACGCTGCGCGGTCACGTCCTTCCGGTGACGGGAATCAAGGAGAAGTGCCTCGCGGCCCACCGCGCCGGTCTCAAGCACATCCTCGTGCCCAAGCGGAACGAGCCCGATCTCGACGACGTGCCGAACGAGGTGAAGAAGGACCTCGAAGTGCACCTCATCTCGAAGATGGACGAGGTCCTGCCGCTCGTGCTCGACCTCGACAGTGGGCCCGCCGGCCCGGCGCCCGAGAGAGTCAGTCAGCCTCCCCCGAGCTGAGCGCAGCGCTCAGCACGCTCTCGCGAAGACGTGAGCGCGCCCCCGGGCCGGCCTCGCGACGGCGATCGACTCGGCGTGTCCGGCGGAAGAGAATCCCCGAGTGACGTGCGCCGCGTGGTGCACGTGAGAGGAGCTCGGCGTGAGCACGTGTCGAGGTTGGATCCTGGTTGCGTGTGTGACGGCCACGTACGCGACCGCGTGCGGAGGTACCTCGAGGCAGGGCTCGACGACGACCTCTGCGGAGGCCTCGTCGAGCCAAGCGACGACCACGTCCGTCGTGAGCGGGGCGAGCACGAGCAACACAGCGACGCTCGTCCTGGGGGCGGTGACGGTGCAGCTCGACGACCCCTTCGTCATCGGTGCCGACGGAGAGGTGCGACTCGGAGAGGAATCGCTCGGCGTGCTCACCGCGGATGGCCGGCTCTCGAATCGTGGACACGTGGTCGCCGAGCTCCAGCGCGATGGCATCATCCTCCTCGGCGGAGAAGACTCGGGCTGGCGCATCGATGGCGACTGCCTCCTCGCCCGCGAAGAGCCGAGCGCGGTCATGTGTGTCTCCGGCGACGAGCTCGTGGTCGACTCCGAAGAGCACCTCGCGATGGTTGGCTTTCGCCCCGAGCTCACGCGGGAGGTGCTCTTCGCCATGGCGATGTACACCGTCGCGCTCTCACGAGCGTACGCGCACTGACCCCCTGCACGCGGCCCTCCCCGAGGCCGTCGCAGAGTTGGGGTCTTGCCCCCAAGTGCGTTTTCTCAGCATTCTCTCCCGATGCGTCGTTTGCTGACCCGTGGTCGCCCGAGCCTGCTCGCGGCGCTGCTCGCGGCCTCGCCGCTCGGATGCGTGGGGGATCTCGAAGGTGGGCCCACCGAGCCCGAGGGGTTCGGGTGCGCGACGGGCTGCGACGAGCTCGCCGCGTCCACCTCTCGCTTTCCACGTCTCTCGCACCCGCAGTGGGAGCACACGGTGCGCGACCTCCTGCGACTCGATGCCGATCCGGGGCTCACCTCCACGTTCCCGAGCGACGCACCGCGCGGCTTCTTCGACAACGACGGGGCGGAGCTCAACGTGAGCGGCGACCTCCGCACCGAATATCAGCGCGCGGCCGAGCGCATCGCCGAGCGCGTCGCCACCGATCCCGCGGCGCTCATGCGCATCCTGCCCGCTGATCTCCCGGCGAGCCCCGAGACCGCTCGCGCACGAGCGCTCCTCGAGGATCTCGGCCTCCGCGCGTACCGACGCCCGCTCACGAGCGCCGAGCTCGACACGTACGCCACGCTCTTTGCGCGAGGTCCCGAGCTCTATCCCGACGATGATCCGTTCGTCGGCGGCGTCCGCCTCTGCCTCGAGGCGATGCTCCAGTCGCCACACTTCCTCTATCGCGCCGAGCTCACCCCGGCGACGGGAGAGACCGCGTTCGCGCTGAACGGCTACGAGCTCGCGTCACGTCTTTCGTATGCGCTCTGGGCGAGCATGCCCGACGACGATCTCTTCGAGGCCGCCGCCTCGGGCGCGCTCGACGACCCCGAGTCGCTCGACGCCGAGGTCACACGGATGCTCGAGGATCCGCGCGTCGACGAGGTGCTCGTGCGCTACCACGAGCAGCTGCTGTCGGTGAGCCTGTACCGAGACCTGCGCCGCTCGAGCACGCTGTTTCCCGACTTCACCGCCGACGTGCCCGGCGCGATGGCCGACGAGGTCCGTTACTTCGTGCGCGACGTGATCTCGCACGATGGCGGCGTGCGCGAGCTCTTCACCTCGCGCTTCACCTACGTGAACGAGCCCCTCGCGGCGATCTACGGCATCGACGGTGTGAGCGGCGCCGCGATGCAGCGCGTCTCGCTCGAGGGCAGTGATCGCTCGGGCCTGCTCACGATGGGCGGCTTCCTCGCGCGCAACGCGAGCGACATCGACAGCGACCCGATCCGGCGCGGCGTCTTCGTGAACCACCGCATCCTCTGCGCGCCGCTGCCGCCGCCGCCCGTCGCGCCGCCGCCGCTTCCCGCCGACGACATGACCATGCCGCACACGCTGCGCGAGCGCGTCACGACGTTCACGGGCGCGGGCACCTGCGGCGCGTCGTGCCACGGCACGATGATCAACCCGATCGGCTTCGCCTTCGAGCACTTCGACGCCGTCGGCGCCTACCGCGATCGCGATCGCCACGATCTCCCACTCGACTCGGCGGACTCGTATGCCTTCCAGGGCAACACGCGCGAATTCGCCGACGCGGTGGAGCTGTCGGCGATCGTCGCCGACGAGCGCATGACGCACGCCTGCTATGCGGAGCACCTGCTCCAGTTCGTGCACGGACGCGCGCCCTCCACGATGGACGAAGGCCTGCTGCGACACGTGACCCGCGCCTCGCACCACGACAGCGCCTCGCTCCGCGACCTCGTGCGGATCCTCGTGACCAGTGAGGCCTTCCGCCAACGTTCCCCCGTCGAGCTCGACGAGCTTCCTCGCGTGGAGATGGAGTGATCATGCGCTCTTCCCTTCGTCTCGATCGTCGCCGTTTCCTCCTCGGGCTCGGAGGCGTCACCGTCGCGCTGCCCTTCCTCGAGAGCCTCCACATGCCGCGCGCGAGCGCCGGCCCCGATCGGTTCCGCTTCGCGTTCTTCGTGCGCGGCGGCAACGGCGTCGCGCAGGAGCAGCGCAGCTGGATCGACGGCATGGAGCAGGTCGTCGAGGTCGAACAGTTCTGGCCGCACGAGCTCGGCGCGCTCGACACCGCTACGCTCGAAGGACGCGACGCCGATCGCGCCACGAGCGAGCTCGCCGCGTTCGCGAGCCGCCTCAACCTGGTGCGTGGCATCAACCGACCGTTCGACACGCCCTCGTGTGGTCACTCGGACTCGATCGTGCAGCTGCTCACGAGCGCCTCGATCGTCTCTGGCTCGAGCAACGACGCCGCGGCGCTCGGTCCTTCGCTCGACTGGCGCATCGCCTCCCAGCTGAACGCGCCCGGCCGTGACCCGATGACGCTCATGGCCGGCCCGACCGACGCGTACATCAAGGAGAACCTCTCTTGGCGCGGCGCCAACGAGCGCACGCCCGCGGAGCGGTCTCCGCTCAACCAGTACATGCGCATGATGGGCATCACCTCGGCGCCGCCCGAGATCCAGGAGCGCATCATGACGCGACAGAACAGCGTCAACGATCTCGTGCGCGACGAGCTCCAGTCGCTGCTCTCGCGACGCGATCTCGGCGCGCTCGATCGTCGTCGCCTCCAGCAGCACTTCGAGGCCATCCGCGACACCGAGCTGTCGCTCCTCTCGTGCGAGTCGATGGACCCGATGTTCATGTCGCGCCTCGCGGCCATCGTCGACGTCGAGGCCAACGACGTGCGCCCGGACGTCGTGAGGCACCACATGGAGGTGCTCGCGCTCGCGGCCGCGTGCCAGTACACGCACACGGGCACTCTCCAGGTGGGCGAAGGCAACGACCAGACGCAGTACGAGATCGATGGCACGCGCCTGCCACGCTTCCACTGGATCTCGCACCGCATCTACTCCGACGGCGCAGAGGGCGAGACGATCCCCGACGCCGTCTCGCTGCACCACCAGGTCGATCGCCTGCAGCTCCAGCTCTTCCGTCACCTCCTCGAGCGGCTCGACATGTTCGACTCGCCCTACGGAGGCTCGCTCCTCGACGATGGCGTCTGCGTGTGGGTCAACGACCTCGCCAACGGCCCTCCGCACGGCGGCACCAACGTGCCCTGGATCCTCGCGGGCAGCGCGGGAGGCCACCTCCGCACGGGCCAGTACGTCGACGCGGGCGGCATCGAGTACAACCGCATCCTCAACACGATCGGCGCAGCGGTGGGCTGCACCAAGGACGACGGATCGCCTCTGGACGACTTCGGTGACGCGTCGCTCGCCGGAGGCCGCATCGATGCTCTCGTCGCCGGCTGAACGGGGCCGGCCGAACGGGGCCGGTTGAGCGCCGCCAGCTGAGCGCCGCCGGCCGAGCGCTGGACAACGGCTTCCGGGGCCGAGTCGCACCGTCACGCGCCAAGAACCACGGCCCGAGGCCGCCCTGCGCGCTGTGGGGTGCAGGCGACAGGTTTCTTGGCGGTCTCGATCCCGGCCCGATACTATCCGGACGGCTGACGAGCCTCTGCCCTTGGGGATCGATCCTCGATCTACCTGGGTATGGGGTTGTGGATGGTCCGTGGACGGCTTCGTTCGTCCCCAGACGCGTCCTTCTCCCGGACTTCGTCCCCAGGAGCGTCTTCACCGGTTTCCTGTGTCGGTTCGGGTAGTTCCAGAGATCGTTCCCGATCCCACACCCCTGATGAAGAAGATGATCTCTAATTGATCTCTTCTCTTCTTCCATCGACAGCTCGGTTCGCCGGCTCGCCCGGCGCGGAGAGACGCCCTCATGGAGCTCGTCATCAGCAAGAGGAACTTCCTTCGCGGTCTGGCCCGTACCCACGGGGTGGCCGATCGGAAGAGCTCCATGCCGATCCTCTCCAACATCCTCCTCACCACCGACAGCACCACGTCGCTACGCTTCGCGGCCACCGACCTCTACCTGGGCGTCGCCGCCACTGCGCCCGCCGAGGTCAAGAAGGGCGGCTCCATCGCGGTCTCTGCACGCACGCTCTTCGAGATCGTGAAGAACCTCCCCGAGGGCGACGTGCACTGGACCGTCGGTCCCAACCACGCAGCCGAGATCCGCTCCGGCAAGGTTCGGTTTCGCATCCCCGGCATGCCGGGAGATGACTTCCCCGCGCTGCCATCGCCGGGGACCTCGGACTTCTTCTCGGTCGACGCCGACATCCTCGGCGACCTGATCACCAAGACGCAGTACTCGATGTCCACGGACGACACGCGACCGCACCTCGCGGGCGCGCTCTTCGAGGGCGAGGGCAAGATCGTCCGCATGGTGACGACCGACGGTCACCGTCTCTCGAAGATCGATCACAAGCTCGACGAGAGCGCGCCGATGCTGAGCTTCTCGATGCTCGTTCCGAACAAGGGCATCGCCGAGCTCAAGCGCCTCATCGACGACGCCAAGGCCGACGCCAAGGCCAACAAAGAAGAGGGACGCCCGCAGGTCTCCGTGGCCACGGCCGGCGGCAGCGCGTTCTTCAAGCGCGAGGGCATCGTCCTGTCGGTGAAGCTCGCCGACGAGCAGTTCCCCCCGTACGCGCGCGTCATCCCGCAGCAGCAGGAGAAGCGCGTCGTGATGAGCCGGGCCGGGCTCATGGAGGCGCTCAAGCGCATGAGCCTCGTCTCGAGCGACACGAGCGGCGGTGTGCGCTTCATGGTGAGCCCGGGCTCGCTCCGCATCGTCAGCGAGAACCCCGACGTGGGCGAGGGCAGCGAGGAGCTCGACGTCGACTACGCGGGTGAGGCCATCACGATCGGCTTCAATGCGAAGTACATCCTCGACGTGCTCGGCTCGCTCACCGACGACGAGGTCGCGCTCGAGCTCGCAGGAGAGCTCGATCCGGGCGTGCTGCGTCCAGCCGGCGACACGATGTTCGTCGGCGTCGTCATGCCGATGCGCATCTGACGGCGTGACGCTCGACGACGCGCTCTCCATCGAGTCCGCGGCGCGCGAGGCGCCCGAGGACGTCTTCGTCGTCGACGCGCAGGGCCATGCGCACACGTTCGCCGCCATCGCGGCGCGTGTGCGGCAACGTGCTCGTCCGGCGAGCCCGAGGGTCGTCCTCGGCGTGCCGAGCCTCGAGACGATCGTCTCCATGCTCGAGGCTCTCGAGCACCACGTGCCGCTCGTGCCGCTCCATCCTCGCTGGACCGAGCTCGAGAGAGAGCGCGCCGTCGCGCAGGCCATGGCCTCGCCCAGGCTCGATGGATCGCACCTCGCGGTGCTCTTCACGTCGGGCACGTCGGGCACGCCCAAGGGCGCGCTGCTCTCGCGTCGGGCGTTCGTGGACGCGGCGCACGCGAGCGCGGAGAGGCTCGGTTGGCGCGGGGGCGATCGCTGGCTCCTCGCGATGCCGCTCGCGCACGTCGGTGGGCTCTCGGTGCTCGTGCGCACCTTGATCGCACGAAAGACGCTCGTGCTCGGCCCCGAGGGCTCGTTCGACCCTGCCGCACACGTCGAGCTCGTGTCACGAGAGCGCGTGACCCTCGTGTCGCTCGTGCCCACGCAGCTCGCCGCGCTCGTGCGCCTCGAGCGGCGCTGTCCGCCCTCGATCCGCGCCGTGTTGCTCGGAGGCGCGGCGTGTCCCCCGCGGGTGCTCGAGGGAGCAGTAGGGCTCGGCTATCCGATCCACACGACCTACGGCCTCACCGAGATGTGCGCGCAGGTGGCGACCTCGCGTGCGCCGGTGCGCTCGATCGACGAGGGCGTCGGAGAGCCGCTCGCAGGCGTCGAGCTCACGATCGTCGAGGGCCGCATCGTCGTGCGATCGCGCTCGCGCATGGACGGCTGGCTCGATCCCTCGCTTCCCTCGCCGTTCGATGCGGAGGGCTTCTACGACACGGGTGATCTCGGCGAGATCGATGCGCACGGGCGCCTCCACGTGCACGTGCGTCGAGACGATCTCATCGTCACGGGTGGCGAGAACGTCTACCCGGCCGAGGTGGAGCAGGCCCTCGTCGCGCTCGAGGGCATCGAGGCTGCGTGCGTCGTGGGCGTGTCCGATCCGATGTGGGGGCAGCGCGTCGCGGCCGCGGTGGTGAGCTCGATGCCTGTCGACGAGACCTCGCTTCGCGAGCGACTCCGCGCTGTGCTCTCGGGCTTCAAGATCCCGCGCGTGATCGTCTCGCTCGAGGCTCTGCCGACGAACGCCGTGGGCAAGATCGATCGCGTCGCGGTCCGCGCTCTCTGCGAGCGCTGAGGCTCAGCCGAGGCCGAGGCCTGGCGACGAGGGCCGCAGGAGCCGCGTCGCGCCGAGGTAGTACGGCAGTGCGATCGGCTCGCTCGCGCCCTCGGCCACGAAGCGCTCACAGCCGGGCCACGGCGCGAGGCCCTGCGCGCCCCAGAGGGCGCGTCGTGAGGAGGCCGAAGCGGCGAGCGCGAGGTGAGCGAGCGCCGCGAGGCCCACCGGGCCTTCGAGCGCATGCGAGAGCACGACTTTGAGGCCGCGCATCCGCGCACGTGCCGCGAGGGCGAGCGTCGCCTCGATCCCGCCGATCAGCGTGGGCTTGAGCACCACGACGCCGGCACCGTGGGCGGTGGCCGTCGAGAGCACGTGCGGCGCGTCGTGCGCGATCGGCTCGTCGAGTGCCATGGGCACGCCCGTCCAGCGCGCGAGGCGCTCGTCGTCGATCGCGCACGGATCCTCCACGTACTCCACGCGCGCGCGCTCGAGCGCGGGACCGAGCGTCTCGACGTCGTCGAGGCGACCGTTCGCGTCGGCACGGATCACGACCTCCCGCCCGAGCTCTCGGAGAGACGTGAGGAGCGCGGCCTCGTCGCTCGCACGCTCCGGTCGACCGATCTTCACCTTGAAGGTCCGCGCGCCCTGCGCGAACGCCTCGGCGGCGCGCTCACGGGCCTCCTCGAGGTCGTCGAGCATCACCTGGAGCTCCAGGCGCTCGGGCACGCGCGGCACGCGCACGTCGTCCACGAGCGCCGCGTACGCGGGGCGCTCGCCGGCGCGGAGATCGAGCATCGCTGCCTCGAGCGCGAAGCGCAGCGAGGGAGGCAGCGCGCGCAGATCCACCTCGCTCGGCTCGAAGCTCGTCCCCAGCTCCGCCAGCGCACGCTCGACGTCTTCGAGCGTCTCGACCGAGCGCCCGGGCAGCGGCGCAGCCTCTCCGCGCCCGCGCTGCCCGCTCGCGTCCTCGAGCGTGACGAGGATCGCGCGCCGTGTACGCCAACGCGCGTGCGCGTGGCCCACGTCGCGATCGAGCTCGGCCACGAGCCGTGTCGAGGAGAGCGAGAGCACCGGATGCATCGCCGCGATCACGCGCCGGAGCATACCCTCAAACGAAACGGGCCCCGGAGTCCTCCGGAGCCCGCTCCTTCATCGCACGAGCCTCACGCGATCACGGGAAGATGCCGCGCTCGTCGTAGGCGACCTTGAGGTTCTCGAGCGCGACCGCGTAGGCCGCGATGCGGGTCGGGATCTTGCGCTCCTTGGCGATGTCCATGACGCGCGCGAAGCGCTTGACCATGCGGCGCTCGAGCTTCTGCTCGACCTCCTCGAGATCCCAGAACTCGCTGCGCTTGTTCTGGATCCACTCGAAGTAGCTGACGGTCACGCCACCCGCGTTCGCGAGGATGTCCGGCGCCACGACGATGCCCTTCTCCTCGAGGACCTTGTCGCCCTCGGGGCTCGTCGGGCCGTTGGCGCCCTCGGAGATCATCTTCACGTCGAGCCACTGGGCTTCCTGCGCCGTGATCTGGTTCTCGAGCGCGGCGGGCACGAACACGTCCGCCTTCGTCTTGAAGAACTCCTCGCGGGTGATCACGTCGGCGCCGTCGAAGCCCTTGATCGAGCCGTTGGCGCGCGCGTAGGCGAAGAGCTTGGGCACGTCGATGCCCTTGTCGTTGCGGATGTAACAGGTGTGGTCGCCCGTCGCGAGGAGCTTCACGCCGAGCTGATCGAGGAACTTCGCGGCGAAGCTGCCCACGTTGCCGAAGCCCTGCACGATGCTGGTCTTGCCCTTGAGGTCGAAGTTCGCGGCCTTCGCCCACTCGCGCACGCACACGACCGCGCCCTGACCCGTGGCCTGCTCACGACCGAGCGAGCCGCCCGCGTTGATCGTCTTGCCAGTGACGATGCCGCGCTGCGCGTTCTTCATCAGGTCGTCGGACCGGTTCATGTAGCTGTCCATCATCCAGACCATCATCTGGGCGGTGGTGCCGACGTCCGGCGCGGGGATGTCGTACTCGGGGCCGATGTTCGAGCCGAGCGCGTGCGTGAAGCGCCGCGTGATCCGCATCAGCTCGTCCTTGCTGTGCTTGTGCGGGTCGACCTTCACGCCGCCCTTGGCGCCGCCGAAGGGGATGTCCATGAGCGAGCACTTCCACGTCATCATCGACGCGAGAGCCTTCACGTCGTCGAGGTGCACGTCCTGGTGATAGCGGATGCCGCCCTTGTACGGACCACGGATGTTGTTGTGCTGGATCCGGTAGCCCTTGAAGAGGCGCATCGTCCCGTCGTCCATGCGCACCGGGAAGTTCACGATCAGCTCGTTCTTCGGCTGCGAGAGGATGTCCGCGACGTGCTGCGGGAGCTCGACCACCTTCGCGGCGATCTCGAGGTGTTTCTGGACGACCTTGAAGAACTCGTAGGCCATGGACGGCTTCCTCTCCTTGGGCGGGCACGTCGACATCACGCCGAACGCGCATCACACCGTGGCCTCGCTCCTACCAATGGCCATCGCGCCGCGCAACGACGCAACGCGTCGGAATTCCGCGGAAATCATGACGCGACGGATCGCGCCGTGAGCGAAGAGACGCTCCCGCCGTCGCCACGCGCGGAGCCTCGACCGAGCGTTCCGCTCAGTGCGTGAGGAGCACGTAGACGAGGCAGCTCACCGCGGTGAACAGCAGCGCGTCGATGCGGTCGAGCAGGCCTCCGTGCCCGGGAAGGATCGAGCCGCTGTCCTTGACGCCGGTCGAGCGCTTGATGAGCGACTCCACGAGGTCGCCCGCCTGGCCGAGCACGTTGGCCACGATCGCGAGCGGCACGGCGTGGAGCAGCGGCAGATCGGGCAAGAAGAAGACGCTGCCGATCACTGCGAAGAACACGCTCGCCACGAGCCCACCGATGGCGCCTTCCACGGTCTTGGCGGGCGAGATCGTGGGCGCGAGCTTGTGCTTGCCGAAGAAGCGCCCTGCGAAGTACGCGCCGGTGTCCGAGCCCCACGCGAGCGCCATCGAGAGCACCACCCACGTGCCGTTCGACACGAGGAAGAGGCCCGGGATCGCCGCGAGCAAGAGGCCCACGTACATCGGTCCCGCCACGAGCCACGCGAGCCGGAGACCCGCGCGATCGTTGGGCTCGGGGTGCGCGAGCGGAAGGAGCACCGAGATGGCGGTCACCGCCGTGATCGTCGCGAGGGTCGTGAGCGCCACGGCGTAGGCGCCGCCCTCGGGGACGCCGAGCGCCACGAAGAGCGCGCCGTGCTCCGGGAGGTTCGTCCCTGCGAGCAGCGTGGCGAGGCTCGCCAGCGCGAGCGACACCGATGCGACGAGGCCCCAGCCGTAGAGCAGCGGCGTGCCGACCATCGTCATGCGCAGGAGCTCGTGCGCGGCGCGCACGATCGCGAGCAGACAGAACGCCGGGAACACCCACCACGGCGCCCAGTAGAGCATCCAGAGCAGGATCGGGATGCCCACGGCCGCGGTCGCCAGACGCGCGAGCGTGTTCTTCACGAACGAGTCGCTCGGCTTCGTCTTCGCCGCTGCAGGGGGCGGATCGGTGGGGGTCGGCTCAGCCATCGGTCGCGCGCACCGGCTCGGCGCGCGCGCTCATGCTTGCACGAAAACCAGCCCGGAGGCGGCGCTTTCACGTGCGGCGTCGGCCTCCAACGACGACACCTTTCCGAAGCGTCGGTCGCGGCCCTGGTACTCCCCGATCGCGGCGTAGAGATCCTCCACGTCGAACTCCGGCCAGAGACGCTCCGAGAACACGAGCTCCGCGTACGCGGCGTTCCAGAGGAGGAAATTCGAGATCCGCTGCTCGCCGCCCGTCCGCACGAGCAGATCCACGGGCCCGAGCGCCATCGAGGGCATCGCACCATCGATGGCCGTCTCATCGAGGGCCGACGCGGGCAGCTCTCCCTTGGCCACACGCTCCGCGAGCGCGCGCATCGTGTCGGCGAGCTCCTCGCGTCCGCCGTAGCTGAGCGCAAGGCAGAGGGTCATGCCCGTGTTCTGTGCGCTCTCGGCCTCGAGCGGGCGCAGCACGTCGAGCACGCGCGCCGCCAGCAGGTCGGTGCGGCCGATGCTCGTGAGGCGAATGCCGTTGTCGAGGATCTCGTCCCGCTCGCTCACGAGGAATTCGCGGAGCAGCTCCATGAGCGCGTCCACCTCGAAGCTCGGCCGCTGCCAGTTCTGCTCGCTGAATGCATAGAGGGTCAGCGCGCGCAGGCCGAGGCGACGCGAGGCGCGCACGATGCGACGCACGGTCTGGCTGCCCTCGCGATGACCCACCGGACGCATCGCGCCGCGGTGCTGCGCCCAGCGACCGTTGCCGTCCATGATGATCGCCACGTGCGAGGGGAGGCGGCGAACGTCGATCAGCGTGCTCACACGCTCGGAGTTGCCACGCCACACGGAGGCCGTCGAGACGTGCGCGGCCACTGGTCGAAACCCCCGTGCGATCGGTCTCGAACGCCCCGTGGACCGAACGGACCTCGACGCGGCCGCGCAAACCGGGGTGCTCGGATCCGTCCCTCGAGCGCGGAGAGCCGATGTCGGTTCCCGCGGCGGGCGCTCACTCGTGGCGCGGATCGCGGCCGTCGCTCGGCACACACCCGGTGTCGTGCGGCGCGCACGTGAAGCGCACGTGCATGTGATCGGCGTGGCTGGGCACGTGACGGATGACGCCCACCCGCACGTCGATCGCGCGCGGCCACTGGAACCAGCGCGAGAGGTCGTTGCGCGAGGCTCCGGCGCGCCGTGCCGCCTCGTAGAGCGGCTCCTGCAGCGCGTGATCGATGAAGATGTACTCGACCGCGCCCTCGCGGAGCCACGGCTCGATGAGGCGCCACTGCCGGTCGGCGTCGAGCTGATCGGCCGTCAGGCGATGGTGGCCACACGTCTCGCGGCAGCGCCGATAGAAGTAGTCGATGTCGACGTCGCGTCCGCTCTGGTGGCTGCGGTGCTGATCGAGCGGCCCGCCGCGGGCGCGGCTCGCGTCGCCGATCTGCACGCGAGGCGCGTCCTCGTCCTCGTCGCGCAGCCGATCGAAGGCGTGGAGCAGGCGATCGGCCGCCTCGAGGGTGAGGAACGTGCGCTCCCGATGCCGCACGACGTAGCCGGGGTGCGGCGGCAGCGCGATGCCGTTCACGAGCGAGCCGTCGTCGACCTCGCCCACCGACTCCGACGGAGGCTCTTCGCGATCCGAGTAGAGGACGATCTCCTGGCCACGCGCGAGGCGCGCCGGACGCAGGCCCACGTTCCAGCGCTGGAGCTCGGCGAGGCTCACGCGGTAGCGGCCCGCGATGTCCGAGAGGGACTCGCCGGCGTGGACGCGATGGACGTGGCGATGCCCGCGTCCCACCACGATCGACTCGCCCACCCGCAGCCGCTCGAGCGAGTGACCCTCGTTGAGCGCCACGAGCTCCGCGTACGTGAGGCCGAAGCGGCGCGCGATGCGACGCCCCGTGTCACCACGGACCACCGTGTACGGAATGTCGACGAGCTCGGCGCGGGCCACGCCTGGGCTCAGGACGAGCGCGAGCCCGAGCACGAGGGTGAGCAAGACGCGCAGCACGCGGGACATGCGCCGACCCTACCCAGGGCGCCCTCGGAGCCCAAGAAAACGGCCGCGCGCGCACGTAAGTCCGCGCAAAGACTAGAGAAACTGTGGAAGCGCCGCGCCGCGCCGCGTCTGCTACCGTCCCGGTGTGTCGTCCGAGCCGATCGATCCCGAGCGCAAGCACGCCATCGAGGTGCGCTTCCTCGGGCGCATGCACTGGTCGCTCCTGGGCGTGGCGCTGATCGTCGGCTGGGGGGTGCCGCATGGCTGGCCACGGGCGCTCTTCCTCGCAGGTCTCGCCGCCGTCGCGATCGGGCTCAACGTGCCCGCGTATCGCGTGATCCAGCGGGCTGTGCGCGAGGCCGCGCCTGCCCACCTGGTGCGCGCGCTCTGGGTGCCGCTGGTCCTGCGGGCGCTCGCGGCCGCGGGCGTGATCGCGATGCTCGCGCAGTGATCGCGGCCTCGGGGGAGGTCAGCGCTCGCCGCTCGGGCCTCTCTTTCTCGCGCGCTCGTGGGGTTGCTGCGCAACCCCGCCGCGTGGCGTCCCCGGGGGCACATCGCTCGATTGTTTCTCGCTCTCGCAGTTTTTTCGCGCCTTCGGCGCGGTCCGGGGGAGTCGGCAACTCCCCCCCATTCCCCCCTGCTCGACGCTCCCCAAGCCTCGCTTTCTCGCGCGCTCCTGGGGTTGCTGCGCAACCCCGCCGCGTGGCGTCCCCAGGGGCATCGGTCGATTGTTTCTCGCTCTCACAGTATTTCCCGCGCCTCCGGCGCTCGAGGCGGGGGCCCGACCCCCGCACCCCCATCGCTCGTCGTCGCTTCGCTCCTCCAGCGCTCGCGCCTCAAGGGGGAGCTTCGCTCCCCCGCCGGCCGGCTCCCCCATCGTCGCCTTGGATTGTTTCTCGGTCTCACAGACTAGAGCAGCGATTCGAATGAATCGGTGCTCTAGGGGAGCGCGGCTTCGAGGTTCGGCAAGAGGCCGGGCAAGAGCACGGGCAGGAGCGGCGCGGTCACGGCGGCGAGCGCGTCGTCGTCATCCGTCGACGCGGCGAGGCCGAGCACCGGCACGGGGAGCCGCTGCGCGAGGATGCGCTGGTTGTTCGCCACCGAGGCGTCGCCGTGAGACCAGGGTCCCTGCACGAGCACCACGGCTCGGGTCACCAGCCGACGACGCTCGACCGACTCCATCGCGGTGAGCACATGCGAGAGGGTCCCCAGCGCGTCGCGCGCCACGAGGACCAGCGGGAAGCCGAGCTCCAGCGCGAGGTCGGCGAGCGAGCACGTCTCGTCGTAGGGGACCAAGAGGCCGCCCGCGCCTTCGACCAGCACCATGTCCGCCTCGCGGCTCGCACGCTGCACGACGTGGGCGAGCTCGTGCAGCGGAGGCAGGCGATGGCCGTCGACGAGCGAGGCCGCGTACGGGCTCGTCGGAGGGTGCAGGCGCACGAGGCCGGGCAGCGTGGCGAGCTCGGGTCGTCGCGCGGCACGAGCGAGCGCCACGGCATCGCTCGGCTCGGTGACCACGCCGGTCTCGACGGGCTTGAGCGCGGCGACCGAGAGCCCATGCAGCGCGAGCGCGCGGGCGATGCCTCGCGCGAGCCACGTCTTGCCGCAGTCGGTCCCGGTCGCGGTCACGAAGAGCCCTCGCGTCATCGCTCACCTCCATGGTCGTCGCCGCGCCTCGCCGCGCTCGGCTCTGCGCGTCGCAGGATGTCGCCCAGCGCCTCCGCCGCGCGGGCGATGTCGTCGGGCGTGTGCGTGGCGATCGGCACCAGACGCAATCGCGCGGTCCCATGCGCGACGGTAGGGGGTC
>JAIBCE010000144.1 GCA_019694315.1 Sandaracinaceae bacterium | reverse complement strand
GCAAGCCCGCGAAGAAGGAGGCGAGCATGGAGCGCATCGCGCGCGAGACGCCCGCCGCCGAGCTCGACGCCGGCCGCGCGTTCGAGCTCGACCCCGCGCGGCTCGAGAGCTCGCTCGCCGACGCGAGCCCCTCGCTGCGACGCGGGATCCAGTTCGTGCGCGGCCGCTCGGGCGCGACGCTCGACGCCGCCTCGGCGAACGACGTGCTCCACGCGCTCGCGCAGGTGGAGTCGCGCGACTATGGCCTGCCGAGCTGGTCGGGCGTGAACGGGAGCGGCATCTCGGTGCCGGTGCTCGGTCCCAACGGCACCCGGCCCACGCCGTTCACCACCTCCGAGGAGCTCGCGCTCCGCTTCGGCACCCGCGAGCAGTGGCTCGCCTCGCTCGCGGCCGCCACGCGCGAGGCTCGCTTCGCGACGCTCGAGAAGGTCACGCCCGCCCTCGCGACGATGCCCCTCGAGGAGATGATCGGCCTCGTCACCAAGCCCCACTTCTCGTCGGGCGAGCTCCACGACGCGCAGGTCGAGCGGCTCGTGACGCTCCGCGACGACGACCCGCTCGCGCTCGCCGAGGCGGCGCGCACGATCGGCCGCGAGGACTACCCGGGGCAGTACATGCGCGAGCAGCTCCTCGTGCATGCGATCGGCCGCATGGGCGCGCGCGGCATCGCGGTGCCCGAGGGCCTCGAGCGCGAGCCGAAGTGGGACGGCTTCAGCTACTGCGTGGCCCCGTGGCGCGGCAGCAAGGTGCTGCGCGGCGCGTATCGACGCGCGATGGAGGCCGTGGGGCGTGACCGGGCCCTCGCCCTCGTGGCCCCGATCCTCGACAAGGCGTGGGGCCACGCGCAGGCGCTGCCCATCCTGTCGGTCTACTTCGACGAGCCGATCGCGCGCCGCCTCGTGGCGGAGAAGGCGGATCAGGCGCTCGCCGACCCGGACGCCTTCGGGACGCTCGGTGCGTCGGTGATCCCGCTCCTCGTCGAGGCCCTCGAGGCTCCGAGCGAGCCGAGCGCCGCCGAGACCGAGCGGCGCGACGCGCTCGCGAAGCGCCTGCGCGCCGCGCTCGCCTTCGTCGGCGCGAGCGGCGGCTCGTTCGATGCCTCGCACGATCGCTGGGTCTCCTGCGCAACCGAGGAGAGCTATTGGCGCGAGGAGGCCAAGGTCATGCTGCTGCACTCGCTGCGCGCGATGCCCGAGCCGCGTCGCATCGCCACGCTCGATCGCCTCTTCGCCGAGACCAAGCAGGTCGAGCGCGCGTTCCTCGGCGTGCAGACCGTGAGCGACGCGGCGTTCCGCACGAAGGCCGCGCGCCTCGTCGTGGAGCGCTTCGGACAGGTCGCCGATCGCAGCACGCTCCAGGCGGGCCTCCAGGCCTTGCTGCCCGACGGCCTCGAGCACTTCCGTCCCGCGCTCGGCGACGGGAAGGCCGACGGAAAGCTCTTCGAGCAGCTCCGCTTCGTGTACGGCCACGACAAGGTCGAGGCGATCATGAAGGCCGCCCAGGTCGTGGAGGAGAAGGACCTCGCGCGCCTCCTCCGGCTCGCGCGAGAGCACCAGGGCGCCCACCCCTCGATGGAGCGGACGCGCATCTACCTCCTCGAGCGCAAGGACCTCCACGCCGACGCGCCCGCGCGGCGCGCCGGCAGCTTCTCCTCGAGCCGAGGCGCGGGACCGGTGGGGCTCTCGCTCGACGGCGAGGCGCCCGTGGTCGATCCGAACGAGGTGCTCTCGCTCGACCAGGTGCTCGCGATGAAGAAGCGCGCCCAGAAGAGGAGCGAGGACGAGGAGCACGTCCTCACGCTCGATCTCGAGGAGATCCCCGAGCTCGCGGCCAGGCACCCCGGCGCGCGGGCGCTCTCGCTCTTCGCCCGTTTCCCAGACACCGGTGACGAGTGGGAGAGCGGTCGCCTCGTGCCCGTGCCGAGCACGTGCACCGCGCCGAGCGACGGCTCGCCCCTCACCGTGGTGCCGCTCGAGGTGCCGCGCGCGATCTTCGACCACACGACCGCGAGCGCCGATCCGATGCTCAAGGAGCTCCGTGGTCTCGTGTTCAACCGGCCGGGGTACGCGCTCGGCGAGCCGATGTTCATCCAGGACGACGAGGGACCGGGCGCGGGCTTCGTGATGCAGCTCGGAGAGAGCATCGGCGATCTCAACCTCGGCGACTCGGGCTCGCTCTACGTGTTCGACGGCGCCGTGTTCATGCAGTGCTACTGAGGAGTGCTACCGAACGGGGCTCGATGATCCGCGTCCTCCACTTCAGCGACGTCCACGTCGACCTACCGCTCTCGTCGCTGCCGTGGACGACGTGGCTCGGCAAGCGCGCGATCGGTGGCCTCAACCACGCGATCCGCCGGCGCCCGCACTTCGTGCACGCGATCGACAAGCTCGCGGCCCTCGCGCGCTTCGCCGACGAGCAGGCGATCGATCTCGCGCTCTGCACCGGCGACTACACGATCCTCGGGACGGCGCCGGAGCTCGCGCTCGCGGCCCGCGCGATCGAGCCGCTCACGCGACGACCGCTCGGCTTCGCGACGGTGCCCGGCAACCACGACCTCTACCTCGGCGACTCCGTCCGCGAGCAGCGCTTCGAGAAGCACTTCGCGAAGTGGATGGTGAGCGATCGCCCCGAGCTCGCGACCGATGGGCCCTTCCCGTTCGTGCGTCTCGTCGGCGACGACGTGGCGGTCGTCGGCGTCTCGAGCGCGCGACCCAACCCCGAGCCGTGGCGCTCGAGCGGAAGGGTGCCGGACGCGCAGCTCGAAGGCCTCGGGCGGGCGCTCGCCGACCCCGCGATCCGCGAGCGCTTCGTGATCGTCATGACCCACTACGCGCCCCGCCTCTGGAACGGGCGGCCCGACTCGATCACCCACGGCCTCGACAACGCGGACGCGCTGCTCGCCGCGATCGCGAGCGTGCCGCACGGCTGTCTTCTCCACGGACACGTGCATCGCCGCTACGCGCTGCGCGTGCCCGAGGTGCGCCCGGTGCTGCTCGGCGCTGGAAGCACCACGCAGGAAGGCCGCGAGGGCCTCTGGGTGCTCGAGCTCGACGGCGCCGAGCGCAGCGCGATTCCGGGCGAATTCCGCGACGGACGCTACGTCCTCGACGCGAGCGCTCGGCTTTCGCTCACGTGACGCACCGCGCTATGCTCGCTCCGTGTCCTTTCGTGCCGAGCGCTGGCTCCTGGCTTGCTCGATCGCTGCAGCGGTGTGCGCTCCGGCCTGCATCCCCGATCGCGGCGCGCTCGGCGCCCCGATCGTCCCGGCGATGGATGTGGGGCCACCGGATGCCCCCGTGCCCCCGGAGCTCGACGCGGCGACGGTCTCGCCCGACGACGCCCATGTGCCGGCGGATCGCGACGCCTACGTGGAGCCGCCAGACGCGTTCGTCGGGCCCGACCCGTGCGACACACCCGGCGAGACCTGCTGCCCGGGTCACGCCTGCCACGCCGGCCTCGTCTGCATGAGCGGCAACGTGTGCGACGTCGCGGACTGCGGGAACGAGGACCGCGCGTGCTGCGTCGGCGACCTCTGCCTGGGGCTGACGGCGTGCTCGGGCGGTCGGTGCGTCGCGTGCGGCGCCCTCGGTGGTCCGTGCTGCGCGGGCTCGACGTGCAACGACGGGTCGATGGCCTGCAGCGGCGGGACCTGCGCCGCCTGCGGCGCGGTCGGCCAGCCCTGCTGCAGCGGCGGCTACTGCACAGGCGGCGCCGTCTGCGATGGGACGTGCCACCCGGCCGATGGCGCCCGCGGCGGCGCCTGCATCGACGGTCTGAGCTGCGACGGGCTCGCGTTCTGCGACATCATCGCGAATCGGTGCAACCCATGCGGGATGTCGGGAGAGGGCTGCTGCCCGGCCTCTCCGCCGTGTGCCTCCGGTCTCTCGTGCATGGGCCCGATCTGGGATCGCGCCTGCCGCTGAGCGCACTGCTCGAACGCCACCGGCGGGCTCGCAACCGCGCACCAGG
Organism: Sandaracinaceae bacterium; assembly: GCA_019694315.1. Lineage (GTDB taxonomy): Bacteria > Myxococcota_A > Polyangia > Polyangiales > Sandaracinaceae > JAFLCL01. Next base: position 14,762 of record JAIBCE010000144.1, on the reverse strand, counting down.
CTCGCGATAGACCTCTTTCTTGCGACCATCCGCGTGCTTCGCGACGATTCGCGCATGCACTTCGAGATGATCTCCTCGACGCGTCGCTCGGTGCGTCGGTCGGTCGGCCTCTCCTGCGACGTGCTCTCGCCGTCCAATGGCCTGTTCCGCGAGCAGATGCTCGATCTCTCCACGCGAGGTGCGTGCGTGACGACCGAGAACGCTGCGCTCGATCACCACGAAGGGATCTTGCTGTCGTTCACACCCCCGGGGATGACCGCGAGCATCGAGGCCGTCGCCCGCGTCGCTCGCGTGCTGCCCGACCGCGGCCGTCGTGACCTCGTGGGCCTCGAGTTCACGCGCCTGCCGCGCTCGGCGCATCGCGACATCGAGCGGGCGCTGCGCGGCCTTCCCCCGCCGCTGCCCACGCTCCGCCGCGCCCTCGAGCTCTCGTGGGTCGAGGTCTCCATGCAGTGGGAGGAAGAGCTCGACGATCAGCTCAACCTCTTCGAGGCCACCGAGCGCGTCATGATGGTCGACGACGGCGCGGAGCTCATCGAGGTCGTCGCTCCCGCCGCGGCGATGCGCCTGCCAGTGCACCTGCGCAGCGCCTGATCGCGCGAAGCGTCGGGCCGCGAAGCGACCCCAGAGCGACTGCGCGCGGCCTCGGAGCTCCGAGCCGCGCGCGTCGTCGTCCTGGATCGCCCTCCGTTCAGGGCGAGTCGGTGCCGCTCACTGCTCGAGCTCTTCGCGGAGGTACGCGGCGAGCGAGGTCGGCGCCTCCGAGAAGCGGCGACCGTTGATGATCATCGTCGGGGTGCCCTGCACGTCCACGTCGTGGCCCGCCTCGCGATCGGCCTCGATGCGACGCTGGGTCTCGGGCGAGCGGAGGTCGGCGTGGAAGCGCTCCATGTCGAGGCCGATCTGGCGCGCATAGCCGTCGATGTCCTCCTCCTCGAGCGCCTGCTGGTGATCGAAGAGCATGTCGTGCATCTCCCAGAACTTGCCCTGGTTTCCGGCGGCGACCGCCGCGCGGGCGGCCGGCATCGCGTGGGGATGGCCCGGGAGCGGGTAGTTGAAGAACACGACGCGGACCTGCCCCTCGAACTCGCGCAGCGCCTCCTGGATGATGGGATGCGCCCGACCGCAGTAGGGGCACTCGAAGTCGCTGAACTCGACGATGGTGATCTGACCCATCGTGGCGCCGCGCATCGGGTGGCCCTCGATGTTCACGTCGATGCGCGTGTCGCGACCGAAGCGCGCCGCGTACATCTCCTCGATCTCGGAGCGCTCGAAGCCCTCGGAGATGAGCCGCACCACGTAGCGCGCCGCGGGGACGCACTGGCGACACGAGTGCGTCTCCTGCGCGCAGCGCGCGACGCTCGTGGGCTCGCCACACGGCGAGAGCTGGTCGTTCACGACGTCCACGAAGATGCGGCGCTCTGCGGCGGTGAGCTCCGAGAGATCGACGCCGTCGATGTGATCGATGTGCGTGCGCGCGGGCGCCTCGCTGCCCCCGCCCTCGCCGCCACCGCCCTCGCCGCCAGAGCCCGAGTGGCTCTCGTTGCCCTCGGTGTCGTTGCTCCCGCTGCAGCTCGCCCCGACGCACATGAGCGCGAGCACGGGAGCCACCATCATCCACCAGAGCGTCGTCTTGGTCTTACGCACCATCGGATTCCTCGAGGCCGCTTCGGCCGGGGGCATGTGTAGCAGAGATGGGCCCTCGGCACGCGACCGTCGTTGCGGGCGCGTTCGCCCCTCAGCCCGGCGGCAGGCGCCTCACGGGCTCGGCCGAGGGGAGGCCGCGCAGGAGCACCTGTCCTGCGTAGCGCGCCACGAGCGCGGGCATGTGACCGAGCAGACGACCGTAGGCGTCGTTGCCGGCGCCGGCGAGGCGCTTGAGGTGCTCCATCTCGAACAGCACGCGCAGCCACCGCTCGGGGTGGCGGCCGTAGATGCGATCGGCGAGGCGCGCCTGGAACCAGAGGTTCTTGCCCTCGGCCGTGAAGAGGAAGCCGCGCTCGTAGCCCCGGATCGAGCGCGTGCCACGATCGAGCGCGTCCTTCACACGGCCCGCCGCGTACACCGCCGAGTACATCGACGGCGCGATGCCCTCGCCGAGGAGCGCGTCGATGCCGAAGGCCTCGCCCACGAGCACGAGCCCCGGTCGGTGCCCGCGGCTGCGCCAGTCCCAGTAGCGCTCGGGAAAGCCCGCGATCTTGTCGTCGAGCAGGCGATAGCCGCGCTGCTCCGCGTAGCGCTGCGTCCAGGCGCGCAGCGTCTCGCCGGGCACAACGCCGCGTCCGTCCATCACGCCGAGCTTCCAGCCCACGAGCGATCCGCCCACGAAATAGGGGAAGATCCACGCGTAGCCCGGGATGCGATCGCAGATCGGATCGAAGTCGAAGTAGAGCGTGTCGGGCTTCTCCTTCGCGTCGACGCTCTCGAACACGCCCTCGACGAGACGGCCCACGATGCCGCCCGGCAGGCCGCTCGCACGGCGTGAGATCCCGTTCGCGCCGTCGGCGCCGATCACCCACGAGAAGCTCTCCGTGCGCGCGCCGTTGGAGCGCTTGCTCGTGACGCGCACCGACTCGTGGCCCGGCTCGAGCGCCGTGACGGCCTCGCCCTCGCGGATCTCGATCCCCTTGGTGCGCACGGCCTCGAGCAGCTGCGCGTCGAGCTCGGCGCGATCGTAGATCCACTGCGGCCCCCGCTCGCGCACGTCGAAGCGGCCCACCGACGAGAGGAATTCGAGGCCCTTGGTCTCCCCACCGCCGCGCGGCTGGCCCACCAGCTCGCGGAGGAGCTCCGTCCCTCGGAACGTCACGCCTCCGCCGCAGAGCTTCTTGCGAGGAAAGACGGCCTTGTCGATCACCACGAGGTCCTGTGGATCGATGCCCCGCGACACGAGCGACAGCGCGAACGCCGTGCCGCCGGGGCCAGCGCCGAGGATCGCGATGCGCGGTGCGCGGCTCGTCACGTGGGGTGCCTGTCGTGGTCTCAGCCGAGGCAGCGCGCCACGGCGAAGAGCTGCGCGCCGCGACGCGACGAGTTGAGGCGGAACGCGAAGCGCAAGGCCGCGCAGATCGCGTCTTCCTTGGGCCCGTACGGCTTGTCCGCGAAGCTCGCCATCGAGGCGTCGGGATCCCGGTTGGCCCACCACTTCGAGAGATCGTGGAACGGATAGCCTGCGTTCCACACGCGCTCGGGCCGCCAGCCCGTCTCGGTGAGGAGGCGCGTCATGGCCTCGACGCTGAAGTGCTGGAGGTGCCCCACGCGCTTCTCGGTCTCCTGCACCTTCCCGCTCTGCGTGGAGAGCACGAGCATCGAGCCGCGTCGCGCGAGCGAGCGCGCGTTGCGGAGGAACGCTGCCGGATCGCTCACGTGCTCGATCACCTCCGAGGTCACCACCGCATCGAAGGTGCGGCCCAGGGCAGGAGGGCTCGCGGTGCCGAGATCCGCGACGAGCCACTGGCCCCACGAGAGCCGCCTCGTGTTCGCCGCGATCTGCGCAGGCGACAGATCCACGCCCGCCACCTCCGCGTCGGGCAAGCGCGCGTGGATCTCCTCGCAGAGCGCCCCGTTGCCGCACCCCAGATCGACGATCGTGCGCGGCCTCTCCTTCTCGAGCTCTCGGAGCACCGTGGCCACGCGGAAGCGAGGCGCGGCCATCTTGCGCCAGTAGTCCTGCACGCCGGGGCGCAGCTCACCGTAGAAGGCCTCGTTCGTCTCGAGGATCGAGGGCTTCTCGGACTTCGGAGACTCGGGCGTCTCGGGCTTGTCGGGGGCCGACGAGGTCATGGCCGGCGACCTTAGGGCCCGTGCCGCGACGCGGCAAACCTCGCTACGCTCGCCCGATGCCGCCGCCCTACCCGCCGATCCTCGATCACCTCACCGTGCCCGTGCGCGACTACGAGCGCTCCAAGGCCTTCTACGCGGCCGCGCTCGCGCCGCTGGGCATCACGCTCGTCATGGAGCACGGCAAGGCCGGCGGCTTCGGCAAGGGCAAGCCCGAGCTCTGGATCGGAGAAGGACCGACCTCGTTCCAGAGCCCCGAGCAGCTCCGCGTGATCACCCCGATCCACGTGGCGCTGCGCGCGGCCTCGCGCGAAGAGGTCGATGCGTTCCACGCGGCGGCGTTGGCGGCCGGCGGCAAGGACTTCGGCGCGCCCGGCCTGCGGCCGCACTACCACCCGGGCTACTACGGCGCGTTCGTGCTCGATCCGGACGGCCACGATCTCGAGGCCGTTCACCACAGCTTCGTCCGCTCGTGAGGGCGGCCTCTCGATGAGCCAGGCCGGAGCACCGCCGGGCGAGCCCGCGCTCGAGCGACGCCTCGGCGTGTTCTCCGCCACCACGCTGATCGTCGGGTCGATGATCGGCTCGGGCATCTTCATCGCACCCTCGATCATGGCGGGTCAGATCGCCTCGCCTGGCGTGCTCCTCGGCCTCTGGGTCGTGGGAGGCGTGCTCACGCTGCTCGGTGCGCTGTCGTACGGCGAGCTCGCCGCGATGATGCCGCACGCAGGGGGCCAGTACGTCTACCTCCGCGAGGCCTTCGGCCCGGGCCCCGCGTTCCTCTACGGCTGGACGCTCTTCCTCGTGATCCAGACGGGCTTCCACGCGGCCGTCTCGATCGCGTTCGCGAAGTACCTCGGCGTGCTCGGCCTGCCGGTGGGAGAGAGCGACGTGCTCGTGACGCTCGGCCCCGTGTCCCTCTCGAGCGCGAGCCTCGTCGCGTGTGGGGTGATCGTGGTGCTCACCGTGATCAACTGCGTGGGCGTGCGCGAGGGCGCCGTCGTGCAGGACGTGCTCACGGTGCTGAAGGTGGCCGCGGTCCTCGCGCTCGTGGTCCTCGGCCTCGCGAGCGACACGGGCTCGCTCTCGCACTTCACCCCGACCTTCTCGACCGAGCTCGGCCCCGTCGCGCAGGCCGCGGGCCTGGGCTTCCTCGCCGCGTGCGGCGTCGCGATGAGCAAGGCCCTCTTCTCCTACGACGCATGGAACACCGTGACCTTCGCGGCCGGTGAGATCCGCGAGCCCCAGCGGAACCTCCCGCGATCGCTCCTGCTCGGCACCGTGGTCACCACGCTCGCCTACACCGCCGCAGCCGCCACGTACCTCTACGTGCTCGCACCGGGCGACATGGCGGCCGTGTCCGAGAACCGCGTGGCCGCCGAGGTGGCGACCCTCTCGTTCGGACGCATCGGCCTCGTCGCCGTGGTGGTCGCGATCCTCGTCTCGACCTTCGGCTGCACCAACGGGCTCATCCTCGGGGGCGCCCGCGTCTTCTTCGCGATGGCGCGCGACGGCCTCTTCTTCCGGCGCGCGGGCGAGGTGCATCCGCGCTTCCACACGCCGGTCACGGCGCTCGTCCTCCAAGCACTCTGGTCGTGCGTGCTCGCGCTCTCGGGCAGCTACGACGCGCTGCTCACCTACGTCACGTTCGCGTCGCTCGCGTTCAACGCGCTGACGGTCGCGGGGCTCTTCGTGCTGCGCCGGAAGCAGCCCGCGGCCGAGCGCCCCTATCGCGTTTGGGGCTATCCGGCGGTGCCCGCGATCTACCTCGCCGGCGCGCTCTTCTTCCTCGTCTACATCTTCGTCGGGGCGCCGCGAGAGGCGCTGATCGGCCTCGTGATCGTCGCGCTCGGGCTGCCTGCCTACGCAGGGTTTCGACGCGCCTCACGCGCTCGATCGACCTGAGCTCGGCTGCGAACGACCCGCGCGCCGCGGCGGCGTCGCGCGACGATGCTCGCGAGCACGAGACCGAGGCCGAGCGCGCCTGATCGACTCCCTCCGAGCCCACGACACGCCGCACGACACGCGCAGCCACCGCCCTCGAGCACGGGCACGTCGGGGCCCGCGTCGATCGCCGCGTCGGCGGGCTGGGGCGGGCCCGCGTCGTTGCACGAGGCATCGGGGCGCGCCGACGCATCCCGCGTGGCAGGCGCGGGATCGCAGGGCCCGAGCTCCACGAGGCAGCTCCGGTCGCAGCCATCGCCGTTGCGCGTGTTGCCGTCGTCGCACTCCTCGCCGCGATCGCGCGTTCCGTCGCCGCACACGGGGGCGACCTCGGTGCGACACATCGCGCTACAGCCATCACCCTCCATCGTGTTGCCGTCGTCGCAGGTCTCGCCCGTCTCGCGGAAGCCGTTGCCGCACGTGGCCATGATCGCCGTGCCGCGCGGCGACAAGCGCCACACCCCTGGATCGCCGACGTTGCTCGTCGTGCAGAGGTCGAGCACGGCCATCGTGAGCGAGCCCGGCAGCGTCACGAAATTCGTGGCGTCTCCGGCGTCGAGCCCGGCCTGCGCGGGCGTGCCCCCGAAGCCCATCGAGCCCCCGCTCGCGTCGCCGGTCGTCCACTCGCAGCGGTGGTAGCGGATCTCCGCGTCGAACGCGCCCGGCGGGTCCCCGGGCATCGGCGTGAGCGGCCTCGTGAGCACGAGCTGGAACGAGTTGAGGAGATCGGTGTGGCTCCCGTAGTAGCCGAGCAGGTACCACGTCACGATCACGCGACCGGGCTCGACCACGTAGTAGACGCGGTTGGCACCCGGCGGATCGGCGAGCACACCGCGCGTGTCGCCGTCGCCCCACCACGGCGCGATGAGGGGCTGCGGCGCGCCCGGAAACGCCGTGGGCGTGAAGGTGCCGAAGCGGCTCACGAACGTGATGTTGCCGTTCGTGTTCACGTGGATCTGCGAGTACGTGGTGCCGAAGAAGTCGAGCCCCTCGGGGAACGCGGTGGTGATGTCGACGGTGACCGTGGCCTCCATGTCGTCGCCCACGGGCACCTCGTTCGTGCCGAAGCCCGCGGGCCCGCCGAGGCCCTCGATCAAGCTCGCCTGCGCCGCGACGCGTGAGCCCGCGCCCGTCCACACGAGCGCAGCGACGAGCGCGAATCGCAGCAGCGCGTGAGCGGCTCGCATGCGGATCGCGGCGGCTCGCATGCGGATCGAGGCGGCTCGCATGCTCATCAGGGCGTCTCCTCGGTGATCGGACGCGGCATCACCAGCTCGAGCGTGACGAGCGGTCCCTCGGTGAGCTGCCCGTCCTGCGCCACGAGCTCGTGCGTGTCCGCCACGAGCAGCCGGGCGGGAGGAACGTGTCGCACGATCAGCGCCTCGACGACCGCTCGCTCGCGCTGCTCGGCGAGCGTGGCGCCATCGTCGCGTCGCGACACACGCTCGGGCCGCACCACCACCCGCCAGCGCGCCATCCCTCGCTCCACGCGCATCACCGCCGCGATCTCGTCGAGCACGATGCCATCGGTCGGCACGAGCTGCGCGGTGGCCTCGACGAACGCGATCTCCTCCGTGAGCGTGATCTGCCCGTCTTCCACGTGGAGCGTGCGTGGGCAGCCTCGTCGCGAGTCGCCTCCGGGCACGCGCGGACAGGCATCGTCGGCGTCGGCCCATCCGTCCTCGTCGTCGTCGAGCTCGGGGCAGCCGTCGTCGTCGTCCCAGCCGTCGCGATCCTCGGCCTCGCGACGGCACGAGTCGCTCGTGTCGGGGATTCCGTCCTCGTCGTCGTCGAGCTCGGGGCAGCCATCGTCGTCGTAGCTCTGATCGCGATCCTCCGCCTCGGTCGGACAGCGGTCTTCGTCGCCCACGAGACCATCGCCGTCCTCGTCGCGCGGCGGCTCGGGGAACATCGCCCAGCGCACCCCGAGGAACACGCGAAACGCGGGCGTCCCGGGCGCGCGCAGGAATCCGAGGGCGCCGCCGAGCTCGAGCGCGAGCCCGTTCTCGAGGCGATGGCGAGCTCCGACGACGAGCTCGATCGAGGTGCCGCGGCTCTGGAAGATCAGATCCTCGCGCAGACCGCTCGTCACCAAGAGCTCCACGTCGAGGTCCGTGCGCAAGAACGCCGGCACCACGAGGCCGATCGCCAGGTCGAGCTCGCTCGCGCTGCGACCCGCGCCGAGCAGCGGGCGCTCGGGGCGGTACGAAGCCCCCGCCGCGATCGCGAGTGTCATCGCCGGCAACGTGATCGAGCTCGTGAGCAGACCGCGGGCCGAGACCTCGCGATCGCTCGCGTAGCCGTTCGCGTTGGTGAACGGAAAGAGCACCTCGCCCGTGAGGCCGAGCGCGAAGCCCTGCTCCGAGTCACCCACGAGCCGCACCGAGCCGCCGAGGACCCCGTCGGCCACCGTCGCCACGTCGGGCGCCGCGAACACGACGCCCGAGACCGTCGGCGCATCGCCACCCTGGAACACGACCGGCACGCGCAGGTGGAGCTCCAGCCGATCGGTCACGCCGAGCGCCGCGATCACGTGCGCCATGACGCGGTGCGAGACCACCGCCGCGCCCTGTCCACCATACGACGAGCGCGCGACGAGCGGCTGGTACGCATAGTCCACGACGAGCCCGAACGCGGGCACGAGATCGCCCACGGTGCGCGGCAGCGGCATCGCCAGCGCATCGGTCGGGGTCGGCGGAGGTCGAAAGCGCTCGGCGCGATAGCCGTCGTAGCTCTGCGCGCGCACGGGCTCGACCCAGAACACGAGGCTCGCGCAGAGCACGAGGCTCGCGCAGAGCACGGTCAGGGCCGAGAGGATCCAGGCGCGGTGCCGCATGGCGCGGCGAGATCCTACTCGACCTCGATGGCGTCGGAGCCCTCGCTCACGCGGCCTTGCGCGCGGTCCGTCCCTTGACGAGGTGCGTCACCGCCTCGCCGAGGCCGTGCACGGTGAGCGGGTACATGTCGAAGACGTTCTTCACCGCCTCGATCGTGTTGCCCTGCCAGTACTTCTCGGGCTCGGGGTTGAGCCAACAGCTCTTCTCGAAGTGCTTCTGCAGCATCATGAGCCACACGATGCCCTCGACGCGGTTCTCGTCGCCGAGGTCGAGCGAGCCGCCTGCGCTCATGAGCTCGTAGGGCGCCATGAGCGCGTCGCCCACCATGATGAGCTTGTAGTGCGGGCCGCACTCGTTCATCAGGTCGCGCACGCGGATGGCTTCCTGGAAGCGCTCGTCCTTGTAGACGTGGCCGTACACGCAGTTGTGGAAGTAGTAGGTCCGCAGCTCCTTGAAGTGCGTGGCCTTGCTCGTCGCCGAGAACAGCCGCGACACGAGGTGCGCGTACGGGTCCATCGACCCGCCCACGTCCATGAGGAGGATCACGCGCACGTTCGGTCGACGCGGCGGCCGGAGCACCACGTCGAGCTCACCCGCGTTCTTGGCGGTCGCGTCGATCGTGCCCTCGAGATCGAGCTCGTCCTCGGCGCCCTCGCGCACGAACGCGCGCAGCTTCCGGAGGGCCACCTCCATCTGTCGCACGTCGAGCGTGAGATCGTCGCGATAGCCCTGCCACGCGCGCTTCTGCGCGACTTGGATGGCGCTGCGCCCCCCGCCCTTGCCGCCCACACGAATCCCGGGCTGTGCGACCTTGCCGGAGTTGCCGAACGGCGAGGTGCCGCCCGTCCCGATCCACTTGTTGCCGCCGTCGTGACGCTCCTTCTGCTCGCGCAGGCGGTCCTCGAACATCTGACGCAGCGTCTCGGGGTCGTACTCCTTGAGGAGCGCCTTCTCTTCCTCGGTGAGCTCGTACGGACGCTCGATCGCCTGCTCGAGCCACTCGAAGAGCTCGTCCTTGAGCTTGGTGCCCAGGCCCTCGGCGCCCTGGAACGACACCGCGAACGCGTCGTCGAAGGCATCGAGGTGGGCCTCGGAGTGCACGAGGAGCGCCCGCGCCACGTAGTAGAAGCCGTCGAGCGAGCTGTCGTGGAGGCCCTCCTCGAGCGCGGCGGCGAGCTGGATCGCCTCCATCGCGCCCACGGGCACCTTTCGCTTCCTGAGCTCGTAGAGGAACGGGATGAACACGCTCGGAGTCTGCGCCAAGGAGGCGGGAAGCGCGAGCGAGCCACGGCTTGTTAGGCTCGCGACCCATGGCGTTCCGTGATCAGACGACCGTCCTTCGCGAGGAGCTCGAGGCCGCGCGCGCGAAGATCGCCTCGCTCGAGCGCCAGAACGCCGAGCTCGCCGCCAAGCACTCGCCGCTCGTGCGCACCCTCGCCACCGGCATCGCCGTGGGCCTCGTGCTCGCGGCGGGCATCGCCTGGCACCTCGGCATGCAGAACCAAGGGCTGAGCGCGCGTCTACGCGCCGCCCACGCGCAGACCGAGCTCCTGCGCCAGGAGCTCGACCGCGCGCTCGAGGCCCAGGAGCTCGCGGCCCATGCGCGCGAGTGATCGAGACCTCGGGCGACTCACGAACGGAAGCGGCGACCGCCCGAGAGCTGATCGGCCAGCGCGACGAGATCCTGCTCCTTCTTGAGCAGCGTGCCGAGGAACGGCAGCTTGTCCGAGAGCTGCATGTTCGCGATGCCCGCGGCGCGCAGCACGGCGATCCAGTCGATGAGCTCGCTCGTCGAAGGGCGCTTCCGCAGGCGCTTCATGTCGCGGAGCTCGTAGAAGATCTTGAGCGCCTGGCCGAGCAGCGCCTCGTCCATGCCCGGGTGATGCACGTCGACGATGCGACGCATGAGCTCGGCGTCGGGGAACTCGATGAAGTGGAACACGCAGCGGCGCAGGAACGCGTCGGGCAGCTCCTTCTCGTTGTTCGACGTGATGATCACGACGGGGCGCTCCTTGGCGACCACCTCCTCGTCGAGCTCGACGATCCGGAAGCGCATCCGATCCAGCTCGTGCAAGAGATCGTTCGGGAACTCGATGTCGGCCTTGTCGATCTCGTCGATGAGGAGCACGACGCGCTCGCCGCTCGCGAAGGACTGGCCCATCGGCCCGAGGCGGATGTAACGGCGGATGTCCTTCACGTCACCGTCGCCGAAGCGCGAGTCGTAGAGGCGCTGGACGGTGTCGTAGACGTAGAGCCCGTCCTGCGCCTTCGTGGTGCTCTTCACGTGCCACGTGAGCAGCTTGGCGCCGAGGGCCTGCGCCACGGCCTCGGCGAGCAGCGTCTTTCCGGTGCCCGGCTCGCCCTTCACGAGCAGCGGTCGCTTGAGGACGAGCGCACAGGAGACCGCAGCCTCGAGCGCCTCGCTGGTGAGGTAGCGATCGGTGCCCTGGAAGCGCGTGAACGTCGGGGAGTCGGCCATAGGGCCCGCAAGGTGACGCGCCCCCACGCTCCGCGCCAACGGACCCCCGCGGAGACCGCCCCCAGCCGTGGTAGTCTCGCGATGCTTGTCCGCGCTCGCAGTTCTCCCGCCGATCGGCCGCCTCGGGCGCTACGACCTCCTCGGCAAGCTCGCCACCGGTGGCGTCGCGGAGATCTACGTGGGCCGCATGACCGGGCCGCGCGACGTGACGCGCATGGTGGTCATCAAGCGCATCAACCCGAGCCTCGCCGAGAACCCCATCGTCAAGCGGGACTTCCTGCACGAGGCCAAGCTCATGCTCGGTCTCTCGCACCCGAACCTCGCGACGGTGCACGACGTGGGCGAGGAGAGCGGGGCTCTCTTCCTCGCGATGGAGTGGGTCCGCGGGGTCTCGCTCCGCAAGGTCCTCGACGCGTCTCGACGCAAGCAACAGCCGCTGCCGCTCGAGCTCGTCGTGGACCTCTTCACCGACGTCGCGAGCGCTCTCGCGCACGTGCACACGGCCACCGACGCGCAGGGCAAGCCGCTCCGCATCGTGCACCGCGACATCAGCCCCGAGAACGTCGTGGTCGGCTGGAACGGGATCCCGAAGCTGCTCGACTTCGGCGTGGCCAAGTCCGACGCGGCCTCCAAGCAGACCGACGCAGGCGTCGTGAAGGGCAAGTACGCCTACATGGCGCCCGAGCAGTGGGGAGGCGAGACCGTCGACGGACGCAGCGACCTCTTCGCGCTCGCGGCCTCGCTGCACGAGGCGCTCACGGGCAAGGCGCTCTTCGATCGGCCCACGCCGATGGCGACGATGGCCGCGATCGTGCTCCAGCCACCGCCCGATCCGCCGAGCGCCTCGCGCGCCGACGTCCCCGCGGAGCTCGATCGCATCGTCGCCAAGGGCCTCGCGCGCGAGCCCAGCGCTCGCTACGCGAGCGCAGAAGAGATGCGCTCGGATCTCGAGGCGCTCGCCGCCTCGATCGCGCCTCTGTCGAGCCAGGGATCGACGCGCGAGCAGAGGGCCGCAGCGTTTCTTCGCGCGCTCTTCCCCGGCGAGGCGGATCGCGAGCCCATCCTCGATCGCAAGCCGCCCTCGATGCGCTTCGCGGTCGAGGCGCCGCGCGAGCCCACACCCGTCGACCTCCAGCTCCAGGCCGAGGCCGACCTCGAGAGCGATGCGATCCTCCGCGAGCAGCGGAGCCGTCAGCGCACCGTCGCCCTCGTCGTCGCGCTCCTCGTCGTCGCCACGCTCGCGTTCGTGGTGGTGAACCTGCGCTGAGCGCGCATCACGCGTCGACGCCGTCACGCCTCGACGTGGGGCCACGCGCGACGATGACGGAGAGCTGCCGCCCCGATTGCGCGCCGTCGCGTCGATGCGAGTGGAAGCGCGCGCGCTCGGCGCACGTGTCACCGCCCACGTCGTCGATCCGAGCCTCCTCGACGCCCGCGGCGAGGAGCTGCGCGAGCACGAGCGTGAGCAGACACGCGTGCGGGCGACCGCCGGTCGGCGCGATCACCGCGGGCCCCGCGAGGCGCTCCGCGTCGTCGCGTCGCTCACGCGGCACTGCCTCGTCGATCGCACGCGCGACGTCGGCCCCGACCTCGAACGACGCGACGCGGATGTGCGGCCCGATCGCCACCACGAGATCCGCCGCCTCCGAGCCGCTCGCGAGGAGCGCGCCGAGCGTGCGCACGACCACGCCCTCCACCGCACCGCGCCATCCCGCATGGATGGCGGCGACCTGTCCGCGACGCACGTCGCCGACGAGCAGCGGGACGCAGTCGGCCGTGCGCACGCCGACCGCGACCCCTCTCACGCTCGTCCGCAGCGCGTCGGCCTGCTCGGCGCGGCAGCGCGATACGTCGAGCACGCCCGCCTCCACGAGCGCGTCCACGTCGAGGCAGCACACACCATGCACCTGGCTCGACTCGGCGAGTCTCGGAAGGTCGTAGCCCACCAGCGCCGCGAAGCGCGTGTGGTTCTCGGCCACGGCGACCGGGTCGTCGCCCACGTTGCGCGCGAGGTTCATCGCCTCGTACGGCGCCGCGCTCACCCCCCCTTCTCGTGTGGAGAAGCCGTGCGCGAAGCCGTGTTCGTCGAGGAGGCGCGAGCGCAGCACAGCCCCTCAGTACGGATCGAATTCCATGGTGCTGTCGCGCTCTCCGTTGAGGCGACGCAGCTCCTCGACCGTGAAGGCGTCCGGGCTGTTCTGCGGGATCTCGGAACGGATGAAGTCCATCACCTGACGGCGCACGTTGAGGCCATCGCCCTCTTCGTCGCAGTCGTCCCACATGCGGAAGATCGCGCGCCGCCGCAGGAACGCAGGGCGCTCCTGGTTCCAGATCGCCGCGAGCCGCCCCGGCACACCGCGCAAAGCCGCGTCGCGCTCGCGGGACCGCGCCTCGGTCTCGAGCCGCGCGCGCACCTCCTCGGTGTGATCCATGAACCACTCACGCTCGGCAGCGTACGGATCCTGGCCCGCGCCACGCATCGCCATGTCGGTGAGGTCGAAGCGCGCGGGACCGCCCTGCAGCATCTCATCGGCCTGCACCGCATCACGGTCCGAGAAGGTCACCGCGCCATCGGGCGCGATGCGTGCCGTGAAGGCATGGCCGCGGTACTCGAGCGACCCATCCGGCCGAGGCACCAGCGTGGGCTCGGTCCGCGAGAGCCACGGCCGCGCCATCGCGGTCCCGCGCAGGTGTCCCGAGAGCTGCCCCTCCACCTCGGCCTCGGTGGCGATCCGCGGACGCCCGCCGGTCGCCCCGAGACCGGCCGGGCCCGAGGGCTGACTCGGTCCCTCGGCGCCTGCGACCACCCATGACGAGGCGGCCGCACCGGGGGCGACGAGCGCAGCGATCCGCTGGCGCTCGGTCGGATCGATCTCCGTGCCCTGCGGTGGCTCGGCGCCGACGGTGGGCATCTGGATGCTCGCGCCACCGCCCAGGGGCTCGATCGCGCCCGTCGTCGGCTGGATCACCGCGCCCTGGGGCGTGCGGACCGGGTCCGTGGTCTCGGCACGCTGGGGAGCGGTGGGCGCGAGCGGCTCCGGCATGGGCTCGATCGGGTCCGGCTCCGGCGGCACTTCCACCGTGGTCGGCTCCACGATCTCGATCTCGATCTGACCAGTGATCTCGTGCTGAACCCACCCGCGAGGCAGGGCCAGGAGCACGGCGACGATCACCACGTGAGCCCCGATCGACGTCGCAAAGGCGCCTCCCGAGCGACGGATCACCGCTCGCTGCTCGGAGGCCACCTCGCGCACGCTTCTCTCGTCGCGCTCGTTCAATCCTTCACCTAGACGTGCTCCGCGTTGGACGTGCCGAGCGCCCAATGGCGCTGAGGAAACACGCGCAACGACGCTGCGACCAACCCGGGGACCGTGCCATTCCTTGGCCGGACGGGCCAGAGAACGCCCCGAGCGTACGTCCGAGCCCGCCCGCGACTGTCACGGCCCCCGCCCGGCTCAGCTGATCGCGCCCCCCGCCTGATCCTCACGCATGTGGCAGTTCTTGTACTTCTTGCCCGAGCCACACCAGCACGGATCGTTGCGACCGACCTTCGGACGATCGCGGCGGAGGGGCTCGGAGGCGCGCGCCTCGGCGGCCGGCGGGGCCACGTCCTCCCCGTCGTCCGGCGCCTCGGTCGGCGTTGGCGCGGACGACGACGCGGCGGGCGGGGTCGCGGCCGCGGACGCCGGCGACGCGGACGTCGACGCCTGCTGACGCAATGC
>JAIBCE010000143.1 GCA_019694315.1 Sandaracinaceae bacterium | reverse complement strand
GCTGGCTCGCGCCTCTGACGGTACGTCCGTGAGGCACGGGGTTGTCGCGCTCTGCGGATCCGAGAGCGGATCGAAGGGCAGATCAGACGCGACGACGCAGAGGCTCACGCGAGCCCCCGTCACGGCGGGTACCTCCATGTCCCTGCTCGATGGGGAGCATGAACGGACTGGCTCGCGCCTTCGACGGTGCGTCCGTGAGGCACGGGGAGGTCGCGCTCTGCGGATCGAGGGGCAGATGAGACGCGAGGATGCAGAGGCTCACGCGCGGTGGCGTTGCGGCGCGTGCCTCCATGTTCCTGTTCGATGTGGAGCAGGGAGGGACTGGCTCGCGCCTTCGACGGTGCGTCCGTGAGGCACGGGGAGGTCGCGCTCTGCGGATCGAGGGGCAGAGCAGACGCGAGGATACAAAGGCTCACGCGCGGTGGCGTTGCGGCGCGTGCCTCCATGTTCCTGTTCGATGTGGAGCAGGGAGGGACTGGCTCGCGCCTTCGACGGTGCGTCCGTGAGGCACGGGGAGGTCGCGCTCTGCGGATCGAGGGGCAGATGAGACGCGAGAAGGCAGAGGCTCACGCGAGCCCCCTTTGCGGCGCGTGCCTCCATGGCCCTGCTCGATTTGAAGCGAGAACCGACTGGCTCGCGCCTTCGACGGTGCGTCCGTGAGGCACGGGGAGGTCGCGTTCTGCGGATCGAGGAGCAGATGAGACGCGAGGATGCAGAGGTCGCGCTCTGCGGATCGAGGGGCAGAGCAGACGCGAGGATGCAGAGGCTCACGCGCGGTGGCGTTGCGGCGCGTGCCTCCATGTTCCTGTTCGATGTGGAGCAGGGAGGGACTGGCTCGCGCCTCCGAGGATGCGTCCGTGAGGCACGGGGTGGTCGCGCTCTGCGGATTCGAGAGCGGATCGAGGGGCAGATGAGACGCGAGGAGGCAGAGGCTCACGCGAGCCCCGTTTTCTGCGCGTACCTCCATGTCTTTGCTCGATTGGAGCAGGAGGGGACTGGCTCGCGCCTCCGAGGGTGCGTCCGTGAGGCACGGGGATGTCGCGCTCTGCGCATGCGAGACTCCGATCAGACGCGAGGATGCAGAGGCTCACGCGAGCTCCCTCTGCGGCGCGTACCTCCATGTCTTTGCTCGATTGGAGCAGGAAGGGACTGGCTCGCGCCTCCGAGGGTGCGCCCGTGAGGCACGGCGAAGTCGCGCTCTGCGCATGCGAGACTCCGATCAGACGCGAGGATGCAGAGGCTCACGCGAGCCCCGTTTGCGGCGCGTACCTCCACGTCTTTGCTCGATTGGAGCAGGAAGGGACTGGCTCGCGCCTCCGAGGGTGCGCCCGTGAGGCACGGCGAAGTCGCGCTCTGCGGATCCGGGATTCCGGGATTCGGACCAGACGCGAGGATGCCGAGGCTCACGCGAGCCCCGTTTGCGGCGCGTACCTCCATGTCTTTGCTCGATTGGAGCAGGGAGGGACTGGCTCGCGCCTTCGACGGTGCGTCCGTGAGGCACGGGGTGGTCGCGCTCTGCGGATCGAGGGGCAGATGAGACGCGAGAAGGCAGAGGCTCACGCGAGCCCCCTTTGCGGCGCGTGCCTCCATGTTCCTGTTCGATGTGGAGCAGGGAGGGACTGGCTCGCGCCTTCGACGGTGCGTCCGTGAGGCACGGGGTGGTCGCGTTCTGCGGATCGAGGGGCAGATGAGACGCGAGAAGGCAGAGGCTCACGCGAGCCCCCTTTGCGGCGCGTGCCTCCATGTTCCTGTTCGACGTGGAGCAGGGAGGGACTGGCTCGCGCCTTCGACGGTGCGTCCGTGGCTCGTGACCGCGCTCCTGCCTTGCTCGAGGAGGCCCTCGACGAAGACGCCCGCGAGCGTGAGGCGCGCGCGCGTGGTTGATCGAGCCGGGCGCGTTGATCAACCTCCTGAGATGTCCCTCGGCCGGCGTGCGTTTCTCGTGATCTGTGCTGCGTCGGTGCTCGCACCCGGACGCGCCACCGCGCGCGTGGCGACCTCGCGCGAGCCGGTCGCGGTGCTCGATGCACCGGGCGTGGGCGAGGACGCGCTCTCCTCGGCGCTCGACGCGATCGAGGCCTCGGGGCGACTGCGCGCACAGCTGGTCACGCCCGCGATGATCCGTCGCGGCGCGCTCTCGTCGGCGCGCGCGGTGCTCGTCACCGGCGGGCGCGGCTCGCGCCAAGGACGCGCGCTCGGTGAGGCGGGCCGCGAGGCGCTCCGCCGCTTCGTCCACGCAGGCGGTGGGTACGTGGGCATCTGCGCCGGGAGCTACCTCGCCATGCAGGTGCCCGAGGGCTCGACCGAGGAGTCGTACAAGGCCGCGTTCGTCGCAGCGGCGCACGCCACCGGCGACGCGTGGGAGCGTGGCATCGCACCGATCGAGATCGCCTCCCCGGACGGCGCGAGGCGGGTGACGCTCCACTACGCGAATGGTCCGCTCTTCCGATCCGTCGCGGTGGAGGGCCTGCCCGCGGTGCGCGTGCTCGCGCGCTTCGAAGGCGAGGTGTTCTCGGAGCGCGGCGGAACCACAGCCGGCCAGATGCGCGGCGCACCCGCGCTGCTCGCGACGTCGTACGGAGAGGGAGAGGTGGTGCTCTTCAGCCCCAACCCGACGCTCGAGCCCGCGCGCCCGGAGCTGCTCGTCAGCGCCCTGGCGCACGTCGCACGGAGGCAGCCCGTCACCTCGCTCGCGATGCTCGTGGACACACCATGAGGATCCACAGGTGGCCTGATCGACCGCAGCGAAGCCCGCGGAGCGGGCTTGTCCGGAACAAGGCGACCCAGCGTGTGCCCCCGACTTCAGTCGGCGGGCCCTGAGCACGGATCCTCGGCCGCAGAGCGCGGTACGGCCCGCTCGGGACGCGAGCTGACGGAGGCGTGGGTCGCACCGGGACTGCCCCGCGATGCAGGACCGTCCCGGTTGGAGGGCCGTTTTTCCTCGTGCTGGAGCTCAGCGGCGGCGGCGCGCGGCGGCGAGGCCGAGCGCGGCGAGCGAGAGCCAGGCGAGGGGCGACGGATCGGCCGAGCGCGCGGGCACCTCGCAGTTGCAGCCGCCACGACGCGTGGGCGGGCGGTTCGTCGACGCGTCCATGCCGGCGTCCGCGAGGAAGTCGACGACGAACGCGTCCGGCGGCGGCAGGCCCTCGGCCTCGCCCATCGGCACCGCGGCGTCGATCATCGGGGGCGGCGCGGTGACGCACATGCCCATCGAGCAGATCTCGCCTGCCGGACACGTCACGCCCGTGCAGGCGTCGACGCAGCCCGTGTCGCCGCACACCTGTCCCGCGGGGCAGCCCGTGCCGCAGCGGCTCGAGCGGCACACACCGTCGCTGTTGCAGTCCTCGCCCGCAGGGCAGCTGCCCGCCGTGCAGCGGGGCACGCACGCGCCCGAGTCACAGGCCTCGCAGGTGGGATCGCACGTGATCGTCGCGCAGCCATCCACGCAGCGTCCCGCGATGCAGGTCTGGCCGAGCGGGCACGTCACGCCGTCGCAGCCCTCCACGCACGTGCCGCCCTCGCAGCGCTGGCCGGGCGGGCACGTCACGTCGACGCACGCCGTCTCCACGCACACGCCCGCGGCCGTGCAGGTCTGACCCTCGAGGCAGCCGCCCTCGAAGCACGGGTCCACGCAGCGACCGCTCGCGCACACCTGCGGATCGGGGCAGAGCGTCGAGCCGTCGTCGACCATGCCGTCACAGTCGTTGTCGAGGTTGTCGCAGCGCTCCGCGCTCGAGGTGAACTGCGGCGCGCAGACGATGTCGGCGCCCACACACGAGGTGCGACCGATCGCGCACACACCCTGCGCGCCGTCGACCGTGCAGTCCTCACCCGCGCCGGGGCACTCGACCACGCCGCCGCGCACGAGGAAGCGCCACACGCCGGGCGCCGAGGCGGGGTCGGCCGGATCGACGTTCGTGTCCTCGCAGAGGCGACGCGTGATGTCGTTCGTGCGCGAGCCCGAGACCATGACGAAGTCGCGCGAGTTGCCGGCGTCGAAGCCCGACTGGCCGGGCACGCCGGTGTAGCAGATGCCCTCGGCGACCTCGCAGTGCGTCTCGTAGGTCGTGCAGTCGGCGTCGGTGGTGCAGCTCTCGGCGGGCGAGGTGGGCGTGGAGAACCCGTCCGTGCCGCTCGAGGCGTCACCCGTGTCCCACTGACACTTGTTGAAGCGGAACTCGACGGAGAAGTCGGTCGACGTGGCGCCGCCGCAGCCCTCGGCCGCGGTGAGGATGAGCTGGAAGCTCATCTGACGGTCGCCGTGGCAGCTGAAGTAGTTGACGTTGTCCCACGTGAAGACGGCGCGGCCGGGCGTGAGGTCGTACCAGACGCCGTTGTCGACGGGGTTCGCGCACGAGGTGAGGCAGTCCGACTCGAAGGTCGTGAGGTCGATGTCGCAGTACTCGTCACAGGCCGAGCTGCGGATGTCCACGTCGGCCCAGTAGGGCGCGATCATGGGCTGATCCGAGACCGGGAAGGCGTCGGGCGTGTAGGTGCCCACCGGCCCGTTGAAGGTGATGTTGCCGTTCGTGTTCAGGTAGACCGTGCGATACGTCGTCCCGAAGAAATTGAGGCCGCCGGGGAACGCGCTCGTGATGTCGATCGCGCGCGAGCTTCCGTCGTCGTTCGGACCGAGGCACTGGCCGGCCTCGCCGTAGCCCGCGGCGCCACCCAAGCTCCCGATCAGATCGGTACCGCAGTAGCGTCGGGCAGCCACGTCCTCGGTGCACGCCTGGGCGTGGGCCGAGAGCGGCGCCAGCGTCGCGGTGAGCGGGGCCAGCAGGGCGAGCGTTCGGGTCAGGCGACGAGTCGAAGCGTGCATGAGGGCTCCTCGAAGGCGAAGCCGTCATGGTGACGGCTCCGTGCTCGGATCGCCAGTCGCCGACATTTCCCCGGAGCTTCCTCGCGGGTGCCACGAGATCTCCTCATCGCGTCCGTATGCTCCCTGCATGACGCAGGCGTCACGTCTCTCGGTCACCTTGTCGTTGCTCGCGCTGGCGATGACCACGGCGCGGATGGTCCTCACGGCCTCGCACCTCATGATGTTCCTCGCGTGGAACCTGGTGCTCGCGTGGGTCGCGATCGGCCTGCTCGCGCTCACGATCGAGCGCGCCTCCCAGCGACGGTGGGTCGGCGCCACGCTCGCGGGCCTCGTCGCCTGGCTCTTCTTCCCCAACACGATCTACCTCGTGAGCGACCTCGCCCACGCCAACCACGGGCACGGGGTGATGCGCTGGTGCGACACGGCGATGGTCGGCACCTATGGTCTCGCGGGCGCGATGCTCGCGGTGAGCTGGCTCGAGACGCTGCGGAGCGCGGTGCGCGAGCGCTTCGGCGAGAGCGCCGGCTGGGCCGCGTCGGCGTTCATGTGGGCGAGCGCGGGGGTGGGCGTGTGGATGGGCCGCGTGCCGCGCTGGAACAGCTGGGACGCGCTGCTCTCTCCGCACGAGGTCGTGCTCGACACGCTCCGCCACTTCGCGCACCCGCTGCGCTACCCGGGCACGTGGACCACGGCGCTCGTGTACGGGGCGCTCTGCGCCGCGCTCCAGATCGGGATCGCGCTCGAGCTGCGGCCCGCGCCCAAGGAGGCGCACGTCGCGCGCTGATCCGCGTGGCGATCAGGCGCGCCGCATCGAGAACGAGCTCTCGCTCGTGGCGAGGAAGCGGAGCGAGAGATCGATGTGGCCCGAGGCGAGCGCGCCGGCCGGAAACGACGCGACGGTGAAGCGCGCGTGCACGGTGCGCTCGGCCGCGAGCGTGAAGGGCGCGTGGAGGCTCCGGGCCTGCTCGGCGAGCTCGTAGCGCGTGATCTCGAGCGGCACGCGCACGCCGACGTCGGAGGCGATCAAGCGCGGGCTCGCGAGGATGACCGGCTCGGCAGTGGGGTTCATGAGCCAGAGCGCGACGGCCGTGGGCGTTCCCGTGTAGGTGCGCGTCTCGAGGGTCACCACGAGCCTCGCCGCTGGAGGCGACACCTCGTCGGCCAGGGCCGAGGTGGTCACGAGCGCGGGGGCGAGACCGATCACGGCGAGCACGGAGCGACGGTTCATGCCCCTTGGAATGCCACAGGTCTTGCGAGCTTGGGAGTGGGCCCTGCTCACGTGAGCTCGAAGGCCACGAGGAGCACCGCGAGCGTGAGCGCGCCGCGGCCGATCGCGCGATGGAGGTGCGCCTTGTAGGTGCGCTGCGCGTCGAACGCGTCGGTCTCGGCAGCGCTGCTCGCGCGCCGCAGATCGATCGCGTGCACGAGCACCACGAGCGCGGCCGTGCCGCCGAGCCAGATGGGGAGCCCCACGAGCGCCGACGCGAGCCAGAGCAGCGCCCCCACGATCACGAGCGCCTCGAGCAGGCGCCGCGAGAGCGGGTTGCCGATCGTCGTGACGACGGTCCGTTTTCCGCCAGCGCGGTCGCTGCGCTCGTCGGCGAGGCCGCTCGCGATGGCCGACGCGAGCGCGAGCGCCGCGAAGCCGGGCAGGAGCCACATCGCCTCCGAGCGCACGCGCCCGCCTTGCACGTACGCGTTGAGCCACGGGAGCACGAGCCCCACGCCGAGCATCTCGCAGAGCTCACCGCCGCCCCGGTAGTTGAGGCGCAGCGGGGGCAGCGTGTACGCGGCGAAGATCGCGAGCGCGCCGAGCGCGGCCGGCACGAGGAGCGGTCGATCGA
This sequence comes from Sandaracinaceae bacterium, assembly GCA_019694315.1. GTDB lineage: Bacteria > Myxococcota_A > Polyangia > Polyangiales > Sandaracinaceae > JAFLCL01. The sequence continues at coordinate 12,123 of JAIBCE010000143.1, read as the reverse complement.
GCAGCCACGACGCGAGCGCCGCCGTGACGAGCGCGAGCGCACCGCACGCGAGGCCCGCGAGGAGGAGCGCGCGCGCTGGCAGGATTCCGTCAGGAATCGTCTTGGGGCTACAGCCGTCGGGGAACATGCGGCGCTTGATCGCGTCGACCTCGCGATCGCCCCAGTCGTTGAGGAAGACGATGAAGAGGAGATCGAGCACCGTGAACGCGAGCCCGAGCAGCGCCGCCGTGAGCGAGGCGCCGCGGCCCTCGAGCGCAGGGCCCAGGCCCATCGCCTGACCGAGCACGAAGGGCACGAGCAGCTTGCTCCAGCTGTCGGGCTTGGCGGCGTAGATCCAGCGCTCGCGCAGCGATCGCGACACGCCTCGAGTATGCGTGAAGCGCGAGCCCGCGCAGGTCCGCGGACGCGAGGGGGCCTTGACCCGATGGCGCGGCTCGTTCGACCTTGCCGCACGATCGGAGGGCTGATGCGCGCCTCGAAGCTCGGTCTCGGTCCCACGTGGTGGGGCCTCGCGGTGGTGGGATCGCTCGCGTCGGTCGCGGGCTGTACGCGCGGCAGCGGCGACGCCGACGCGGGCGACACGGCTCGCGTGGTGATGGGCTGCGAGGGCGAGCTGGACTCCGACGGCGACGGCATCGCCGATCGCATCGAGTCCGACAACGACGTGGACGGCGACGGAACGCCCAACCGCCTCGACGCGGACTCCGACGGCGACGGTGTGCCCGACACGACCGAGAGCCGCACCGGAAACCCTTGTGCGCCGGCCAATTCCGATACCGACGAGACGCCCGACTACCTCGACCTCGACAGCGACGACGACGGCCTCTCGGACGCCGACGAGGCGCGCCTCGGCACGAGCCCCACGAACATCGACACCGACGGCGACGGCGTGACCGACCTCGCCGAGCAGGCGGCCGAGACCGACCCGCTCGATCGCGCGAGCACGATCCCCGAGACCGACTTCTTCGTGGTGCTGCCGTACATGGGCGATCACGTGCGTCGCACGCTGCGCTTCGGCACGAACATCCAGCAGGCCGACGTGTACTTCCTCGTCGACAGCACGGGCTCGATGCAGCCCGTCATCGACAACGTGCGCGACTCGCTCGGCGACATCGCGACCGAGCTCGCCTCCGTGATCCCCGACGTGCAGATGGGCGTGGGCCACTTCGAGGACTTCCCGTTCGCGAGCGGGAGCCCGTTCGGCCCCACGTTCTTCGGTGGCCCCGACGACGACGCGTACGAGAACGCGGAGGACATCACCGCCGACCTCGCGGCCGTGCGGAGCGCGCTCGACGGCATCGTGCTCGGCGACGGACACGACGGCCCCGAGTCGGTGGTGCAGGGGATCTTCCAGACCGCCACGGGGCGCGGCGGCAGCTGGTCGTTCATGGGCTCGAGCTACGCGATCCCGCGCCGCGTGTGCCCCGAGTACCCCGACGAGAGCGTGCCGCGCCGCGGCTACCCGTGCTTCCGACCCGGCTCGCTCCCGATCGTCGTCACGGTGACCGACGTGGAGTGGCACGCGGGCACGGCCGACGGCACGCGCTGGCCGTATGCGGAGATCACGCCCGCGCCCGAGACGCTGCCCGACGCGGCCGAAGCCCTGAGCCGCATCGGCGGTCGCTTCGTGGGCGTGCCGATCGTGAACGACTCGGGCATGTCGTTCGCGAGCGATCACGAGGCGATGGCGATGCTCACGGGCTCGATCGACGGAGGCGGCGATCCGCTCGTCTATCCCGCACCGAGCGGCATGGTCTCGGACTCGATCGTGGAGGGCATCCGCGCGCTCGTGACGACGACGCCCGAGGACGTGAACACCGACACCGAGAACATCGCGCCCAACCCGCACGACGTGAACGCGACCGACTTCATCCTCTCGATCACGCCGGTGGCCGCGAGCCCGATGTCGGGCATCCGTCGCATGGACGACACGACCTTCTACGACGTGACGCCGGGCACCGCGGTCGACTTCGAGATCGACTTCTACAACGGCATCGTGCCGCCACCGCCGGTGGCCGAGGTCTACCGCGCGCGCATCGTGGTCTTCGGCAACTACACCGCGCGCCTCGACGAGCGGCGCGTGTTCATCATCGTGCCGCCCGAGAACGGCGTCGTCTTGATCTGAACGCAGCTCCCATGTCTGCTGCGCGGGTCCCTGCGTCGCTCAGGGTGTCCGGAGCGCGTCGGCCACCGTCGTGGTGTCGTCCACGGGCAGGCTCGCGAGCGGCACGGCGCGCACCTCGGGATCGCCGAAGACGATCGCCACGTGGAGCTCGAGCGCCTCGGCGTCGAACGAGCCCTCTGGGCACGCGCGCATCGCGGCCGGCAGCTCGCGCCGGTACGTCTCCACGCGGGCGAGCGCGTCGAGGTGGGCGACCGAGCCGGCGAGCGAGAGGAGCGTGGGGCAGCGTCCGAACGCGAAGTCGCCGATCCGACGGAGCGCGCGATCGTGGCCCGCGGGGTCGCGCGGATCCGCGAGCAGACTGCAGGACTCGGGCAGCGAGCTCGGACACGGCGGCATGGGCATCGCCTCGGTGTCGTCGACGAGGAGAAGGAGCGTCTCTTCTTCCACGCCCGTGAGCCTCCGACGCACGTCCGCGAGGGTGAGCGAGCCATCGGCCCACACGTAGACGCGCCCGGGATACGGCGCGCGAGGATGCAGGATCCCCCAATTGCGCCGGAGGCTCGAGAGGTCGAGCACGACCTGGTCGATCCCGAGCTCGCGTCCGTCGAGCGTCATGCGGGCGCCAGGGAAGAGCGCGATCGTGGACAGCATGAGCGCCGCGGGCTCACCGCGCGTGCCACGCGGAGCCTCGAGGCCGGCGGGCACGGTCGAGGCCGAGGCGCGCTCGTGCGCGAGCCGTCGATCGATGCGCGCGAGGACCTCGTCGGTGTGCCTGCGCGCGCTCTCCTCGTCTGCGCGCTCGCCGCAGCCGGCGAAGCCGAGCACGAGCAGCAAGGCCATCGTCGCCGAGCAGTCCCTCATCGCGCTCGACTAGCACGACGCGCAGATGAACGCGCGATGATGAACGCGCGATGATGGACGCGCGATGATGGACGCGCGGCCGCCACGCTCGCGACACCTCGTCAGGACCGCGGGGGCCGACCGTCTCTCGTGCATGACCTGGCAGTAGCTGCACCGCGCTCGCGGCCCTCCTCGCTCGACGTTCGTGACCCCGTTCCGAACCCCGTCGAGAGGAGATCCCATGAATTCCGAGTCCTTGTCCGAGTCCGTCGAGCGTGAGTGGAAGCGCGTGATCGCGCAGGCAGTGCAGACGCAGCGAGCCCTGAAAGAGGCCCGACGCGAGGCGTGGAGAGCCGCGCGGGGTGCGCCCGACGCACGATGTCGGGAGACCGCGCGCGACGTGACCCGCGGCGCCCTGCACGTCCGTGCGCTCTTGCTGGCACATGCCTGGCTGCGCGGCCGTCCGGCCTGGTCGCAGGAGCGGCGCGCGCGCGAGCGTCACGACGCTGTCGTGCAAGCAGTCGCGGCGATCGCTGGCCGCACCAGCGCCGAGGTGCGCGCCTGGCTCGAGCAGGCCGTGCCCGAGCCCGATCGCATCGCGTACGAGGCCCACCTGGCGCGCGTCCGCGCCGAGGCGCTCGCGCGACGTGGGGTGGCTCGAGCCAGACGTGAGAGGGCGTCGTGAAGCTCTACCTCGTGGTCCGACACGACCTCACGCCCGGTGCGCGCGCGGCCCAGCTCTGTCACGCGATGCGGCAGTTCGCGGACGAGCATCCCCGCGTCGAGCGCGCGTGGTTCGAGGCGAGCAACACGCTCGTGCTGCTCGAGGTCGACGACGAGCCTGCGCTGGCCGCGCTCGCGTCGGATGCCTCGTCGCGAGGCGTGGACGTGGCGCGCTTCCACGAGCCCGACCTCGGACACGCGCTGACGGCGATCGCGCTCGGCCCCACCGCGCGCTCGCTCGTGAGACGCTTGCCTCTCGCCCTCCGCCCGCGGTGAGGGCGGCCCTTCTGCGGGACTCTTCCGCTCTCTCGGTGTCGAAGCTCAGTCGGTAGAGCGCCGGATTCTAAATCCGCGAGGTGCGGGTTCGACTCCCGTCGACACCATGGCCCAGCGATCGGCATCGAACGCGGCCGCGAGCAGCTCGGCCACCCGGGCGCGCTCTTCGAGGAGGACGAAGTGCGTGCCCGGCAGCTCCACGTAGCGCACGTGCGCACGGCCGCGCGCCCAAGCGCGCACGGCGTGCGTCGACATCATCGCGTCGCGATCGCCCTGTACGACCAGGGTGGGCACGACGAGCGTGGGCACGCGAGGGCTCGGCGCGCGCCCGCCCACGCCGCTGAGCAGGACCAGCGCGTCGATCTCGCGGCCGAGGCGGGGCGCCAGACGCGAGGCCCCGACGCCTCCGTTGCTGAGGCCCACGAGGACCACCCGACGCGCCCCGTGCGCGCGGAGGTGCGCGATCGACGCGCGCACGATCGCCTCGCCATCGCCCTGCCACCAATCGCCGGCAAAGCGCGTGGAGGGACAGAGGGTCCTCGCGCCGCGCGAGCGCGCGACCCGCGCGACCTCGACACACTGGAGCGCGAAATTGCCCGCAAAACCATGGAGAAACACGACACCCACGTCGCTCGCCGGGGCGGCGGGCGCGACCAGGATCGCGTCGAACGCGTCCGCGCGCTGCTGGCCGAGGAGCGTCGCGGGGATGGGCGTGCCGAGGTGCGGCACGTCGTGCTCGGTCGCGTCGTAGGACGCCTCGAGCAGGGCGGGAAGCGTGGGGAATTCGCGCGCAGGCACGGCGCGCGTGAGCACGAGGAAGCGACTCCCCACCATCGAGGCGTCTCGCTCTTCGAAGAGGCGATCGCCGAGGCGCGCGGCGCTCACGAGCGCGCCGTCGCGATCGAGCACCACGAGACGTGCCGCGTCGTCGCCACCGAAGAGCGCGATCCGCACGAGCGCGAGGGCCGCGAGGCCGAGCACGCTCGCGCGGCGCAGGTGCGCCCAGCGCGCACGCGCGGAGGCGAGCGTGAGGAGCGCGGCGCCGAGCGCGATCGACGCGATCGACCAGAGCCAGCCCCAGCCGCTCAGCGCGACGTTGCCGAGCGCGATCGAGGCGAGGCCCGCGAGCACCAAAGAGAGCGCGAGCGGTGAGGCGAGGAGCGCGAGCAGCACGAGGAGCGGTCGGATCGGACGCGCGTCGGGCCGGGCACGCGCCTCGCGCGGCTCGAGAGTCTGCCCCGGGGTCGCCTCGCGAACGCTCGACATGAAGCGACGATGGGCCGTCGATGTCTCAATGCGCCGCTTCCCGCAGCGACCGGTCGCGGCGCGCGACTGGACGGTCGAGGGCCCATGTGGACCAGAACGCCGACAGGCGCGCGTGGTAGCGTGGGCGCGCCCATGGAGCGCTGTCGTGTGGCTCTGGTTCTCGGCGGGCTCGTGCTCGCCACGGCCTGCGGACGCGTCTCGTACCGGGGGGGGGGATGCCGGTCTGCGAGACCTCGATGCGTCTCTCGACACGCGCGATGCGTCTCTCGACATGCGCGATGCCTCGGCCCCGGACTCGAAGACCGACGCGTACTCGAGCACCGACGCCTTCGCCGCCGCCGATGCCTTCGCGAGCACCGATGGCTCCTCGCCCATGGACGCCTTCATGCCCGTCGACGCGTTCACGCCCGTCGATGCCTCCACGCCCGTCGACGCCTTCACGCCCGTCGACGCCTTCATGCCCGTCGACGCGTTCATGCCCGTGGACGCGCCGGCGGCGTGCCATCACGTGGAGACCACCAGCGCCATCGCCTCCTATCCGGGCCACCCCGCGCTCGGAACGGGGATGTTCACGATGGAAGCCTGGGTGCGCACACCGCCCGCGCTGGCCAGCGTCATCGCGATCGTGCTCGGGAACCGCGAGCTCGGCACGAGCTACCGCGGCTATCTCTTCGGGCTCTACGACGGGCAGCCCTTCGTCCAGCTGTCCGACACGCCGAACATCCGCTGCGGACCCGTGCTCGCCGACGACGCCTGGCACCACGTGGCCTTCGTACGCGACTCCGCGAGCACCCTGGCCTGCTACGTCGACTTCGTGATGTACACGCCCGACTTCCCGGTGAGCACACGCGACCTTCCGTTCGTGCCGTCGCTCGTCGTGGGTGAGGACTCGGCGACGACGGGAAGCCCTCTCGCGGGCGGGCTGTGGATGGCGCGCGTGTTCTCGACACGCCGCGACGTCGCCACCCTCGCCGCCGACGCGCGCACGGTCCTCGACCCGACGACGGCGAGCATGATGTTCCAGGTCTTCTTCGACGACGCCTCGATGCCCCGCACGGTGTCGGCGTTCGTGGGCCCCGGGACGAGGCCCTCGCCCGCGACGCTCGGCACATCCGTGAGCTGGGCCGACGGCTGCCCGCCGTGACCTGCGTTGCCGCGGGCCTGCGAGACGGGCCACGCTGCAGGACATGCGCGCGCTCCAGGAGATCCTCGAGGCCCCCATCGACGAGCACGTCTGCGAGTCGCTCGAAGACGCGTGGTCGCGGTACGTGTCGCTCGCCGCGCGGGTGCCTCGCACCTTCGATCGCGCGGTGATCGCGGGCTTCGCGGCCGATCGCCTCGCGTGGGCCTTCGCCGGCGGCTACCGGAGCGCGCTCGATCGCCTCGTGCCCGGCCTGCCTCGCGACGCGATGGTGGCGCTCGCGGTGACGGAGAAGGACGGCAACACGCCGCGCGCGATCCAGACGCGGCTGACCACGGTCGAGGGCGCGCTCGTGCTCGACGGCGACAAGCGCTGGACGACGCTCGGTCCGCGCGCGAGCGAGCTGCTCGTGGCCGCGCGCGTCGAGGCCGAAGGAGCCGCGCGCCCGGAGCTGCGCGTGGTGCGCGTGCGCGCGAACGCGCCGGGCGTGACGATCACCCCGATGCACGACGCGCCCTTCGTGCCCGAGATCCCCCACGCCACGGTCACGCTCCGAGGCGTGGAGGTCGAGGAGCGCGACGTGTTCCTCGGCGATGGCTACGACGAGGTGGTGAAGCCGTTTCGCACGATCGAGGACGTTCACGTCTTCGGCGCGGCGCTCGGTCACGCGGTGCGCGAGCTGCGGCGGCGCACGCTCGCGGGCGCCACACCGGACGTGAACGACAAGGGACGAAGGGCGATCGAGCGCGCTGCGGCCGCGATCGCCGCGCTCGACGCGCTCGCCGACGCACGCACCGACGCGCCCTTCGCGCACGTGACCCTCGCGGGCGCGATCGAGGTGGGCGGCGAGGCCTTCGCGGGGCTCGACTGGGTGATCGCGCCCGCCGAGGACGAGGCCGCCGTGCGTCTGCGCCGCGATCGCGTGCTGCTCTCGGTGGCGGGCAAGGCGCGCGAGGCCCGACGCGCCAAGGCGTGGAGCACGCTGGGCTCCTGACGCGACGCGGCCTCGACCTCGCTGCGTCGATCAGGGCTTGGTGTCGATCGTGTCGATCAGGGCCTGGTGTCGATCAGGGCCTGGTGTCGATCAGGGCCTGGTGTCGATCAGGGGCTGGTGTCGATCAGTGCTTGGCGTCGATCAGGGCGAAGAGGCGCGCGTCGATGCTCGCGCCCGTCTCGGTCTCGATCGCGCGCGCCTCGGCGAGGAGGGTCGCGCACGCGGCGCGCTTGTCGGCGACGTAGGCGCCGTCGCGGATGTCCTTGAGGTTGATGAGCACGTTCCAGAGGCCTCCGCGCACGCCCGCAAACGCGATCTGCACGCCCACCGCGCCGTCCGAGAGACAGTTCGCGTTGCCGATCGCCGCCACGCGCTGCGCGAGCCGCATCGCATCGCGCGAGAGCGTCGCCGTCGCGAGCGGCACCTCGATCGCGATCTTCAGGCCCTCCTGCATCTTGGCGGTGCGACGCGCTTTCTCCTCGGGTGTCGTCTGCGGCAGGCGCATCGCGCTCATGAACGCGCCGAAGGCCTCGGAGTCCGCGTCGACCGCCGTCACGAGCTCGTCCTTGATGCGCTGCGCCTCGTCGGCGATGCGCGCGACCTCCTCGTCGCGATCCTCGGTGCCCTCCTTGCCGTGCGTCAGGTTCGCGACCATCGACGCGAGGGCCGCGCCGAGCGCGCCTGCGAGCGCCGCGACGGAACCGCCTCCGGGCGCGGGTGAGTCGCGCGACACCTCGTCGACGAGGTCGTGCACGGTGCGCTTGACGAGCGCGTTCGCGGCGAAGCTCGGCAGCCCCAGCACCTTCTTCTCGATGTCGAAGGGCGCCACGTCGGCGAGACCGAGCGAGGTCACGGCAGCGCGGAGCACGTCGCCGCGCGGCTGACCCAGCGTGCGCCCCTGCTTCGCGAGGTAGTAGCGGCCGCTCTCGCGCAGCGCCTGGTAGGGCACGAGACCGACGATCTCGCTGCCCGTCACCACGAGGCCGCGCTCGGCCGCGAGCGCGCGCGACGCCTCGAGCACGGCGTGCGCCGAGGTGGTCTTGTAGTCGGTGAGGTTGATCGACACCTGCGCGCGTCGGTAGTCCTCGACGTACCAGCCGATCGCCTTGCAGGCCTTGAAGAGACCCGGGCGATAGACGTTCTTGCCCACCACCGCGGGCGGGCTCAGGTCGTTGGCGCGGAGCAGCGCGTCGAGGTCGTAGCCGTGCTCCTTCTCGCAGTGGGCGCGCACGTCGTCGTACGTCGTCGCGACGAACGCGCAGTCACCGCAGGGAAAGGCCCCCTCGCGGTAGAACAGCTTCGTTCCGCGCGCGTAGTACGGCGCGATGTTGCCGGTGCGTGCGACGCGGCCCTTCTCGCGCAGCGCGAAGGCGACGTCGGTCGCGTGCGCCTTGTCGGTGGAGTTGAGGTTCACGTTGTAGGCGATGAGGAATTCGCGCGCGCCGATCACGGTGGCGCCGGCGCCTGCGTGGAGCTGCGCGGGGCCGAAGTCGGGCGCCCACGCGGGATCGGCGAGCTTCTTCGCGAGGCCCTCGTACTCGCCCTTGCGGATGTCGGAGAGGCTCCTGCGCTCGGGGCGCGTCGCCGCCGCTTCGTAGAGATAGACGGGGATGCCGAGCTCGGTGCCGACGCGCTCGCCGAGCGTGCGCGCGAGGGCCACGCAGTCCTGCATGCTGACGCCTTCGACGGGCACGAAGGGGCAGACGTCGGTGGCGCCCATGCGTGGGTGCGCGCCCGCGTGCTTGGTCATGTCGATGAGCTGCGACGCACGCGCGATGCCCGCGAACGCGGCCGCGACCACGGCATCGGGGCTGCCGACGAAGGTCACGACGGTGCGGTTCGTGTCGATGCCGGGCTCGACGTTGAGGAGCTGCACGCCGCCGGCGGCCTCGATGGCGTCGGTGATCGCCTTGATCTTGGCGGGGTCGCGACCCTCGGAGAAGTTCGGAACGCACTCGACGAGCGGCTGAGTCATGAACGATCTCCTTGAACGCGGACGGCACCGGGCCGCAGTGGCACGGAGGCTAAACAGAATCGCCGAGACAGTGGATCATCCGCGTCGAGGCGATTCTGTTTCGCGGAGCGGAGTTGGGTGGGGGGCCCCGAACCGGCTTCGCCGGGCGGGGGGCGGGTCTGCATCAGACCCGCCGAAAGGAAGGCTACACATGACTCGGCGTCTCGCCGATCATGTGTAGAGCACCGTGGAAAGAACCCGGAACGGTGTTCCGGATCGGTGCTCTAGCGAAGCTGGATGCCGCCACCGGGGTAGACCCGCCCGGTCGGCGCCATCGTCAGCGACGAGATCGGGTGCCCCTCGAGGTCCTGGAGCGGGATCCCGTGGATGTTGTGCGGCACCGGGCCGAGCTCGAGGTGGATCGCGCCACGCTCGTGGCGCTCGCAGACGAAGACGGCTCGGTACTGGGTCTCACCCGGCTCGGGACCGATGCAGCGACAGGGCATCGCGCCCTCGTCGTCGGTCAGAGGCCAGGTCCGGCACGACGTGCCGTTCTCCACGCGCTCGGAGAAGCGAACGTCGAGGATGCGACGCCCGAGGCGATCGGCAGCGACGGCCTCTTGGAAGATCGGCTGACTCCCGGTGCGGAAGCGGGCCATCTGCACGCCGTCGACGAACGATGTGCCGAGCACCGGACCACCGATCTCGATGCGGATGGCGTACCAGCGATCCTCGAGCGGGGAGAGCGGTGCGAGCGTGACCCCGCTGCCCATGAGCACATCGTCGAACGGTGCCGTCGGCACGAGCGCCCCCTCCGGGTACGTGAGCAATCGGACGCGCGCGGGCTCCTCGACCACGAGGGCGTGAATCGCCTCGGTGTCGGGACCGAACGAGACCATGACCGGAGTCCGGGTCGTCGAGGTGGTGAGGTCGGGAGGCGTGACCGACACCCAGGGACCCTCCACGGTGCCGAAGAGGTGAGGCAGGTCGTCGGGGCTCGGGCGATGCCCATCGATGATCTCCCAGCCCCTGTCCTCTTCGCGCGGCCAGCAGCCCACGAGAGCGAGCGCCACGAAGAGACCCCACGTGCACCGCACCATGCGCCGAGGATGCTCCCGGCCGACGTCGCCGTCACGACGACCCCCCTCATTCCTCACGCGCCGACGTGCCCGAGCTTGTGCGTGGTGAGCACGGAGCGGATCGCGCGGATGCGACCGTCGCGATCCACGTCGAGGAGGAGCACCGAGCGCGGCGCCTGTCGCTTGCGGCTGGGCATGGTGTCGAGGACGAGCGCGGGCAGGCCGTTGAGGATCGTCAGCCGGCTCGCGCGCACCACGAGGTGACGCGCCGTCTCGAGCTGCGTGAGCGCGATGCGCTCCTTGCCCGTCACGCGCACCACGATCGCGTGGAACTGTCCTGCGGCGTCGGTCTCGAGCACGCAGTCGTCCGAGAGCAGGCGCATCACGGCGTCGGCCTCGCCTGCACCGATCGCCCCGATCAGCGCGACGAGCGCCCGCATCGTGCGCTCGCGCCGCTCCGCGTCGGGCGCGCGGAGCTCGTCCTCGCGGAGCGTGAGCTTGGCCCGCGCACGGTGGTGCACCACGCGCACGTGGACGGCGCTCAGGCCGATCATCTGGGCGGTCTCGTCCCCGTCGAGGCCCATCACGTCGCGGAGCACGAGCACCGTGCGCTCGCGCGGCGTGAGGGCCTCGAGCGCGCAGAGGAACGCGTAGCTCGCGCTCTCGGAGAGCGCATAGCGGGCCTCGGGGCCCGGCGAGAGATCGGGCGCGTCCTCGGCCATCGCGATCCGCAGGGGCGCGCCGTCCTCGAGCGGCTCGGGGAGCCACGGACCGAAGTACGCACGCCGCTTGCGGCGCCGCAGCGCGTCCTTGCCGAGGTTCACCGCGACGCGCGTGAGCCACGGACCGAGCGGCGCGTCGCGATCGGGCGGCGGGCTCGCGAGCGCGCGCACGAAGGTCTCCTGCACGATGTCCTCGGCCTCGCTGACCATGCCCGTGAGTCGATAGGCGATCGCGAAGAGTGCGCGCGCCTCGCGGCGGAACGCGGCCTCGACGTGGTTCGCGTGCGGAGGAGTGCTCATCGGAGGCTCACGCAGTGCGGCTCGTGCCATGGACGCTCACAGGGCCGACTCGGCGAGAGACGAGCGTGACATGCGCGCGGACCGGCGTGCCTCGATCGATCGCGCCACCGCGAGCGCGCTCGCCATCACGGCGTCGAGGAGCAGGCCGCGCGGACCGACCCAGTCGCCCACGAGGTGCACCCCGCGCGCGTGCTGCGTGAGGGCACCGACGGTGGTCGCGGGACGACCTGCCAGGCCGTGGGGCGCGTCCACGCGGGCGCTCGCGGCGAGGGCCGCGGGCGCGAAGCGCTCGGCGCGCACGAGAGGCCTCCAGCCGGGGATCGCACGATCGAGCGCGGCCTCGATCGCGGCGCGATCCTCCTTGGGGCGAGGCGCACGATCGCCCAGATAGAGCGCCGCGTGGACCACGGCCGCGCCTCGCGGCGCGAGCTCCGCCGTGGCCGAGTGCACCGACACGTAGGTGGGCTCGCGCGTGCCGACGGCGCCCTTCGCCGCGCCCTCCGGCAGCGCGTCGAGGCCGAGATCGAGGCCCGCCGCGCGCACGCCCGGGCCGCGGGGCGCGATCTCCTTCGCGACGTCGTCACCGAGCGGCGCGAGCAGGCCGTGCGCGAGGGTGCTCGGCCCCGCGATCACGAGCTCGCTCGCCTCGAGGCGGCGCGCGTCGGTCTGGACGACGAGCCGCGTCGGCTCGAGCGACACGCCG
>JAIBCE010000562.1 GCA_019694315.1 Sandaracinaceae bacterium | reverse complement strand
GCGCGCTTCCTCGTCACGGCGCGCGAGGCTGCGCGCGACCCGTGGCTCGCCCGACGCGCGGCGGGCCTGGCGCTGCGACGCGGGGATCGTGCGCTGGCGCGAGTCGCCGGGCTCGAGGTGGCCGAGAGCCTCAGCGCACCGATCGAGCGAGCGACCGCCGCGATGCACGCGATGGCGCCCGATCTCGTCGACGAGGTCGGCGCCGCACGCGACGGGATCGAGGTGCTGCGCGCGTTCCACGCCGGGGCTCCCGAGCACCCGCTCCTGGCCGAGCAGCTCGCCGCGCTCGCGGCGCTCGCGGGAGATCACGAGGCCGCTGCAGGCGCGCTCGAGCAGGCAGCGCGCAGCGCGAGCGCCCCGAGCCGCAAGGCCCGTCTCTTCGTGGCCGCGGCCGACGCACACGAGGAGATGGGTGGCGACCCGCAGAAGGTCATCGCCGATCTCGAGGAGGCCTCCAAGGCCGACGTCACGTACGGCCAGGTGTTCGAGCGCCTCCGGAGCGCGCTCGAGCGAGTCGGCGACCAGGAGCGCCTCTCGGGCCTGGTGGCGCGGCGCCTCGCGGCCGGCGGTGACGGCGCGCAGGCGGCCACGCTCTACCTCGCGCAGGCGAGCCTCCGCGAGGCGGCGAACGACATCGAGGGCGCGCGCGCCGCGCTCCGCTCCGCCCTCGAGCACACCACCGTCGAGGGCTCTCCCGAGCAGCTCGGCGCGCTGAAGAAGCTCGCGCAGCTCTCGCTCGCCGACGAGGACTATCGCGGCGCCGCCGAGGCGCTCATCCGCCTGGCCAAGCTCCGCCGCGAGGTGGAGGAGCTGCGCTGGATCTTCTTCGAGCTGGCGGGCATCTACGATCGGCACATCCCGGACGTGAAGCGGGCCGAGGCTGCCTACCGACGCGTGCTCAAGCTCGTGCCGGACGACACGCCTGCGATGGAGCGGCTCGCGGAGCTGTACCGGCGCGAGAACATGCACCCGCAGGCGATCGAGATGCTCGAGAGCCTGCTCAAGGTCGAGATGGATCCCGATCGCGCGCGTGCGCATCGCCTCGCGCTCGCGCGGATCCACGAGCAGGCAGGCGACGCCCGGCGCGCGGAGCAGACGCTCGAGGCGACGCGGCGCGCGAGCCCGACCGACCTCGAGACGCTGCGGGCCCTCGCCGATTTCTACGGTCGTCAGAAGGCCCAGACGGCGCTCGCGATGCACCTCAACCGTGCGGCGCAGGACTTCCGCCACGCCCTCTCGGCCGATCTCACCGACGAGGCCGCGTGGATCGGCCTCGTCGAGGTGCTCGCGTGGCGCGGCCGCCACGACGCTGCACGTGCCGCCGCCACGGCCGCCGTGGCCCTCGGCATCGTCGACGTCGAGGTGGCCAAGCTCGTCGACGAGCACGGCGCGGCCCCCGCTTGCACGGACATCCTGCTGCTGAGCGAGGTGGCCGATGCGGTCGCTCCCGCGGCGCTACCCACCGGCGTGCGAGAGGCCCTGAGCCGTCTCGGTCCCTACCTCGACAAGGTCTTCGCGTTCGACCCGCGCAGCCAGCGCGGCGAGAAGCTCGCGCCGCGCGATCCCGCTGCCTCCAAGGTGCACGACGACGTCGCGCACTGGCTCTCCGCGGCCGACGTGGAGATCTGGGCCGCGCCGGCCTCGCCTCGCCTCTGCGTGCCCGTCGCGACGCACCCGCCCACCGTCCTGCTCGGGCGCGAGATCCTCGGCGCCCCCGACACGGAGCGGCAGTTCCTGACGGCGCGCTCCATCTACCTCGCGCGCTCCGGGCTCTCGAGCGTGCTCCGCGCGCCCCCGCACGAGCTGGCCGCGATGCTCACGTACGTGGCGCAGCAGTTCGAGGAGCAGTACCAGGCCGTCGGCGTCGATCCGGGCCTCGTGCTCGAGCAAGGCCGCCGCCTCTCGAAGGTCGCGCCCCGCAAGGTGATCGAGGAGGTCGGTCCACTCGTCCTCGAGATGATCGGTGCGCCCGAGCACGATGCCGCCAAGCTCGCGATGGCGGTCTCCGAGCTCGGCGATCGCGTGGCGCTCCTCGCCACCGGCTCCATGCCGGCCGCGCTCTCTGCCATCCTCAAGCTCGCGGGTCTTCCCAGCGAGTCGACCGACGTCGCGCAGCGCGTGAGCACGGTGCGACGCTCGCCCGAGGCCCTGTCGCTCCTGCACTTCGCCATCTCGGAGCCCTGCTTCGAGGCGCGTCGTCGCTCGGCGGCGGCACGCTGAGCGCGCCGAGCCCGCGATGCGTGGCGCTCCGCACAAGGATCGAGCCCCGAGCGGCCAGCGAGGCTGGCGGCTCGGGATCCTCGGTCCCACCGACGACGAGGACACGCTGCGCGAGGCCGCGTCGTTCCTCCTGGGCGACGCCGAGGCCGACCAGGTCGTGTTCCTGGGCGACGGCGCGTTCCTCGAGGGCGCGCTCGAGCGCTGGGCCGCAGACGTGGGCCTCGACGGTGGCAGCACCTTCCTCGATCGCGCGCTCGCGGCCGCACGCAGCGCCGATGCGCGCACGATCGAGCAGTTCCTCGCGGAGGATGCCGGCGCTCGTCGCATCGTCGACGTGCGACGCCTGCCCGATCCGCCGGCGCGCGCGATCGAGCTCCTCGACGATCGCATCGTGCTCTTCGTGCACGACAAGGCCGTGCTCGACGAGGAGGACATCGCGAACGCGAACGTGATCGTCTACGGCGTGTCCAAGGAGGCGCAGCTGCATCGCTTCGGCAAGCGCGCGTTCTTCACGCCGGGGCCGCTCGCGGCGGGGCGCGTGGGCATCCTCGAGTCGAGCGACGAGGGCTTCTCGGTGGCGGTCTACGACGTGTCCGGCATGCCGGTGCTGCGCGAGTCGCTCGCCACGGCGATCACGCGCGTGACGGTCTCCTCGTGACCGACCCCTCCCGCTGGTCGCGCGTGGGCATCGTGGGCGGGAGCTTCGATCCGCCTCACTGCGGGCACGTCCTGCTCGCGACCTATGCGCTCGCCGTCGCCCCCATCGACGGCATCCTGGTCGTGCCCGCGTACAGCCACGCGTTCGGCAAGCAGATGACGCCGTTCGCGCATCGCGTGGAGATGGCGCGGCGCGCGTTCTCCGTGCTCGACCCGGATCGCGTGGCGATCTCGGAGATCGAGCGCGAGCTGCCGGCCCCGAGCTACACCTACCGAACGCTCGAGGCGCTCGCGTCGTCGATGCCCCGCGCGCGGTTCCGCCTCGTCGTCGGCTCGGACATCGTCAAGGACACGAGCCGCTGGACGAACTTCGCGCGGGTGGCGGAGCTCGCCCCGCTCTTCGTGATCGGTCGCGGTGGGCACGACGCCCCCGACGCCGAGCACGCGCCGATCGATCTCCCGGCGCTCAGCTCGACGGAGGTGCGCGCGTCGCTCCTGGCGGGCCTGAGCGTGTCCGGGCTCGTGAGCGCCAGCGTCGAGGCCTACATCGCGGAGCACGCGCTCTACCGAGAGCAAGCGTGACGTCGCGCGCTGCCAGCGGGCTCGTGGTGATCGGTCGGGGTCGTGTCGGTCGCACGCTCGCGGCGCGCGCGAAGGAGGCCGGGCTCTCGGTGCGCCTCGTGGCCGGGCGGACGCTCGGCACCAGCGCGCAGAGCCGTGCGGCCGTGTGCACCGCAGCCCTCGTGTGGATCGCCGTCCCCGATCCGGCGCTCCCCGAGATCGATCGCG
>JAIBCE010000561.1 GCA_019694315.1 Sandaracinaceae bacterium | reverse complement strand
AGCTGCTCGTCGGCCCAGCCCGCGAGCTCGGCGCAGCGCGCCGTGAAGACCTGCGGATCGACCGCGGGTGAGGCGCCGCGGATCGCGCGCACCAGGGCGTCGACGATGAACGTGGGATCGCGGCTGACGCGCGCTTGCTCGCGCATCGCCGCCAACGCCGACTCGTCGCCCAGATCGTGGGCCACGCACTCGGAGAACGCCTCGAGGCGCGCGGCCGGCGAGGTCGTGGGCGCGCGTCCGATCGCGCGGAGGATCTCGAGCGCCTGCGGTCCGTCGGACAGGAGCGCGTCGACGCGGCGCTGCGCCGTCGCCAGGGCGGGGATCTCCTCGAGGCCGGCGTCGATGCGGGCGCGTGCCTGCTCGCGCGCGGTGCCGGGAGCGGTCTCGCGCACCAGCTCGACGATCTCGTCGAGCACGGTGGCCACCACGGTGCTGCGATCCCAGCGCACGCGGGCCTTCTCGCGACGCGCGGCGTGCACGACCGCCGCGGGCTCGACGAGGCCCTCGAGCGAGCGCGCGTGCTCGGCGCGGACGGCGTCGGCCGCCTCGATGCGCCCGAGATCCTCGAGCGCGTCTGCGAGCACGCCGGCGGCGAGGGGGCTCTTCGGATCGACCTCGAAGGCGCGAGCGAGGGCCTCGAGCGCGCGGGCGTCGTCGCCGGCGAGCTGGTGCTTCTTGGCCGCGCCGATGTACGCGCGGGCCGCGATCTCGGGCGCGATCACCGTCGGGGCGATGCCGCGCGCGATGGCCACGCGCTCCTGGCCGTCGGAGCGCTCGGGCGCCACGACGGCGACGTACCGGAACGACTCGAGCGCGCCCTCGACGTCTCCGGCCCGGAGCAGGAGGTCGCCGAGATCGAGCAGCCCGGCGACCGCGCCGTCGACCACCGACACGTCGCGCGAGGCCTGCGCACAGGCGGCGTCGACCATGGGCCGCAGGATCGCCGCGGCCAGGCCGGGTTCTCCGAGCGAGCGCAGCGCGTCGGCCACGGTGCGGCGCAGGCCGTCGTCGGCCCGGAGCGCGATGGCGCGGCGCCCGCAGGTCACGGCCTCGTCGAGGTTGCTGTCGAGCGCGAGGAGGTGCCGCGCGAGCCGCGCCACCACCAGCGCCTCGCGCTCGACGTCGCCGCGCACCAGCGCCGCCCGCATCCGCGCGCGCAGGGCCGCCCGAACGGCCGGGGGGTCGCGCGGATCGCCCGCGAGCCGGCGCTCGGGACGGCGGCCGATGGGCTCGTGCGGACGTCGAAGACCGAGCAGCGTCGTGCCGGAGGGAGGGGCGACCGAAGGGGGGCGCGACGTCGATTCGAGCTCGGAGTTGCTCACGCGCGGAGCAGACTACCTGACCGACAGCGGCACGGGGAGCATCGTCGCGACGTGCCGGGGCCCGGCCTCGAGGGTCGCGCGCGTGAAGGTGCCGAGCCATCGGCGGAGGGCGAGGAGCTCGGGCGTGGCCTTCTCGCCCAGCGGGAAGAGCGCGTCGTCGTCGTCGCCGGTCAACATCTCGAAGAAGCTGCTCGCGTCGTCGACCACGATGGGGGCGGTTTCGTCGAGGTTGGCCGCCTTCTTGGCCGCGTCGAGGGCCGCGGAGAGGCCGCCGAGCTCGTCGATCAGCCCGAGCTCCTTGGCCCGCGCCCCGCCGAACACCCGCCCCTCGACCGCGGGATCGAAGCTCTCGGGCGCTCGGCCGCGGCCTGCGCCCACCCGCTCGAGGAACAACTTGTAGATCCCGCGCATGGTCTCGAGCAGCCGGGCACGCGTCGCGTCGTCCCAAGGCTCGGTGAGGCTGGTCATCTGCGCGGCGCGCGGATCGCCGAAGCTCGCGGTGTGGACCCCGACCTGGGCGAGCGTCCCTCCGAAGGCGATCTTCCCGCCGACCACGCCGATCGATCCGACGATCGACTCGGGCTCGGCGAACACGCGCGTGCCGGTGCACGCGAGGTAGTACCCGCCCGAGGCGGCCATCTCGCCGATCGACACGATGACGGGCTTCTTGTCGCGGAGCTCTTTGAGGGCGATCCACGCCAGATCGGAGCCGAGCGCGCTGCCCCCGGGGGAGTCGATGCGGAGCACCACGGCCTTGACCCGCGCGTCCTCGGCGAGCGCGTGCGCGCGCTCCACCACCCGTCGCGCGACGATGCCGCTCGAACCGCCCAGCAGGCCGCCGGAGCCCTCGCCGCCGAGCGAGATCTCTCCATGCAGACGCACGAGGCGCACGTGCGGGCGCGCCGTGGCCTCGCCCGTGGGCTGGGAGAGCAGGCGCACGAAGTCCAGAAGGCCGAGCTTGGGAGGGCCGCTCTCGCCGGCGCCGAACGCCACCTGCACCGGCGCGTCGCCGGCCTTCTTCTTGATCTCGTCGCGCGCGGCCTTCCGATCGACGAGCAGGTCGACGAGCTTCTTGTCCTTGGCCTCCGGCCCGACGAACGGCCCCTGACCCATGAGCGCTCCGGCCTGCCTCGCCGCGAGCGCGGCCTGGTAGCTCGCGCGGATCGCGCCGAGCGCGCCGTCGAGCGACGTGCGGAACTCCTCGCTCGGCCCGTCGCGCGTGAGCGGCTCGGCCGCGCCCTTGAACTTGCCGACCTGGAGGATGTCGACCTGCGCCTTGAGCTTGTCGACGAGCAGCTCGCGCGCGTAGGTGATCGTCGCCGCCGGACCGGTGAGCTCGACCTCGCCGCCGGGGCTCATCGCGATCGTGTCGCAGCCGCGCGCGGCGGCCGCGTACGTGCCGTTGTCCCACGCGTCGGCGTGGCAGAGCACCGGTACCTTCTGGTTGCGGATGGCCTCGAGGGCGTCGGCCACCTCGTGCGCGCGCGCCCACCCGAGCGGCGCCGCGCCGAACGCGACGAACACGCCCTTGAGATCCTTGCGCTTGCTCGCCTGGTGGAGCGACGCCACCAGCGCGTCGAACGTGTGGCGCGAGGGGATGGCGAGCACGCCGCCCTTCGCCGTCTCGGGTGCGCCGGCGGACAGATCGAACTCGAGCACCGCCGCGCCGCTCGAGCGAGGGCGCTCGGTCTCGGTCGGGACGTCCCAGGAGCGCGGTCGACCTCGACAACCCGTCGCGACGAAAGCTGCGAGCCCCGCGAGCGCGACGAGCCGTTTCACGGGCCTTCCTCGGGCTTCGGATCGCCCTGCTTGGGCTCGACCTTGGTGTCGGTCGCCTTGCCGAGGCGAGAGCGCGCGCGATCGGCGCCCGAGCCCTCGCTCACGCGCTCGAGGTAGAGCTCGTAGTTCTTCGACGCGGCGGCCTTGTCGCCGGTGCCCCACTGCTCGTCGGCGAGCGCGAGGCGCGCGGGCGCGAAGCCCGCCGACGTGTCGAGCACCTGCTTGAAGTACGCGATCGCCTGCGCGTGATCGCCGCGCGAGCGCGCGATCTGACCGAGCCCGTAGAGCGCGTCGACGTCACCGGGATGCTGCGCGAGGGCGCCCTTGAAGTAGGCCTCGGCCTTGGTGACCTCGCCGCTCGCGAGCGCCTTGTGGCCCTTCTCGTTGAGCGCGCGGTAGTCGCCGCCTGGGACCTCGGCACCGCCTCCGCCGCCCGTGGGCGCGACCGCGACCGCGCCTCCGCCGCCCACCGCCGCGACGCTGCTGCTCGGGGCCGCGCTCGCCGACGCGACCGGCCCGGCCGCCATCGCGACGCCGGCGTCGCCCGTCAGGAGGCCGCGCAACGTCTCGAGGAGCGCGTCGCGCGGGGC
>JAIBCE010000560.1 GCA_019694315.1 Sandaracinaceae bacterium | reverse complement strand
GCGCGCTCGCGGCCGCGCAGGTACGGCCAGCCGAGGAGGATCGCTGCGAGCGCCGCGTTGGCCAGGATCGCCGTGAGGAGCGGTCGCACGCTCGGGCGCAGGGCGCCGAGCTCTCGTTCCTCGTCGTTCATCGGGGCGGGCGAGCACGCTACAACGACGCGAGCGGCTGCGCACCGGGGTGGCGCCCCCCACCGCTTGGAGTGGACGAGCCGCAGGCGGGGTGCGCCCGGCTATACTGCCCCGGTCGCGGGTGAGCGCCCGCGTCTGGAGCACTGCATGAACGACGCGAACGAGCCCGGTCAGGACCCCCGCGACGCCGAGGGGCTCGCACGACCGAGCCGACCCGACCTCGCCGGGCCGACCAGCCCCGAAGCCCGCCGAGATCCCCATCGCAGCACCGTGCCTCGCTCGGGGCCGATGAGGCTGCTCCAGGTGGGGGTGGGCTTGGTCGCGATCGCGGGCGCCTTCGCGCTCACGTATCTCTATCCCGAGCGCAACGGGCTCGACATCGACATCGACAACTCGGCGCGCGCGCAGGAAGTCCGCGCGCACGAGCCGTACGACCTCACGCAGCGCGTGCTGATGAACCGCGTGCTCATGCAGGTCGTCGAGCACTACGTGGAGCCCGAGCGCATCCAGCCGCAGCGCATGCTGCTCGGCGGCCTCAACGCGATCCAGGGGCAGGTCGCGCCCGTGCTCGTCGACTACGAGGACGGTGCGCCGCAGCTCACGCTGCAGGTGGACACCGCGCGCCGCCAGTTCCGCGTCGACGACGTGAACAGCCCGTGGGCGCTCTCGGAGCGCTTCCGCGACATCTTCGCGTTCATCCAGGAGAACCTCCACGACGAAGAGGTCGATCTCCGCGAGGTCGAGGAGGCCGCCGTCAACGGCATGCTCCGCACGCTCGATCCGCACTCGATGTTCCTCGACACGCAGACGTACGAGGACATGCGGATGAGCACGCGGGGCGAGTTCGGTGGCCTCGGCATCGTCATCTCGATCCGCGATCACCAGCTCACCGTGATCCGCCCGATCCCCGGTACGCCGGCCGATCGCGCGGGCCTGCACCGGCGCGATCGCATCGTGCGCATCGGTCAGGAGACCACGCTGAACATGCCGCTCCAGGAGGCGGTGGATCGCCTCCGCGGGCCGCCGGGATCGCCCGTCGACGTGTGGGTGGTGCGTGAGGGAGAGGGCGGCTGGACCGAGCCGC
Organism: Sandaracinaceae bacterium; assembly: GCA_019694315.1. GTDB lineage: Bacteria > Myxococcota_A > Polyangia > Polyangiales > Sandaracinaceae > JAFLCL01. The sequence goes on along the minus strand of JAIBCE010000560.1, from coordinate 2,478 downwards.
GCAGCTTCACGCTCGAGCGCGCGATCATCCACATCGAGTCGGTCGAGGCCCGCATGCTCGGCGACGGCATCGGCTACATCTCGATCGACAGCTTCCAGGGCAACACCTTCGACGACATGCAGCGCGAGCTCGCGCGCCTGCACCAGCAGGGCATGCGAGGCCTGGTGCTCGATCTCCGCGACGATCCGGGCGGTCTGCTCGATCAGGCCGTGCGCGTGGCCGACGCGTTCCTCGAGACGGGCACCATCGTCACGACGGAGTCGACCGATCCCGAGCAGCGTGACGAGAAGACCGCGCGCCGCGAGGGCACCGAGCCGAACTACCCGATGATCGTGCTCGTGAACGGGGGCAGCGCCTCGGCCTCCGAGATCGTCGCGGGCGCGCTCAAGAACCACGATCGCGCGCTCATCGTGGGCGAGACGACGTTCGGCAAGGGCTCGGTGCAGGTCCTCTACGACTACGAGGACGGCTCGGCGCTCAAGCTCACGATCGCCCAGTACCTCACGCCGGGCGATGTCTCGATCCAGGGCGTCGGCATCACGCCCGACATCCAGATCGAGCCGATGACGGTGGACCGCGAGGAGATGGATCTGACCGTCGATCAGCAGTACCTGCGCGAGTCGGATCTGTCCTCGCACCTCACGAACGACAGCGCCGAGTCGGGCGAGCACGCTGCGCTCACGCTCCGCTACTACCTGCCGAGCGAGACGCGCCTGGCGCTCCGCGAGGCGGGGCCCGACGCGGAGGAGAACGTGGACGAGGACGAGTTCCTCCTGCGCTTCTCGCGCTCGCTGCTCGCTGCGGCCTCGCGCTCGGGCCGTCGCGAGCTGCTCGCGGACGCGAGCCCCGTCATCGCGCAGATGCAGGGGCAAGAGATGGCCCGCGCCATCGAGCAGCTGGGCACGCTCGGCGTGGACTGGTCCGAGGGCACCGACCAGGGCGCGAGCCCCGTCACGGTGGAGGTGTCCACGGTGCAGTCCGGCGACACGGGCACGGCGGGGCAGCCCTTCGACCTGCGCGTCCGCGTGACCAACACGGGCCCGGCGCCGCTCTTCCGTCTGCGCGCGACCACCCACAGCGACTTCGCGCTCTTCAACCAGCGCGAGCTTACGTTCGGCCGCCTCGACCCGGGGCAAACCCGCGAGTGGACGACGACCCTCGGCGTCTGCGAGCTCGTCGAGGGCCAGCGCGCGTGCCGGCTGCCGATGGACATCTCGGATCGCTCCGACGGCATCCGCCTCGACTTCGACGAGGCGCACGGCCACGCGCCCGCGCCCGCCGAGATCCGCACCTCGGTGCGCGGCCTGCCGCGCCCGCAGTTCGCCTATCAGATCCAGGTCGCCGACGACGTGCGCGGCAACGGCGACGGCGTGATCCAGCGCGGCGAAGAGGGCACGATCTACGTCCGCGTGCGCAACACGGGCGCGGGGCCCACGCACGAGACGCAGGCCAACTTGCGGAGCCTCGCGGGGCGCGGCGTGCTGCTCCACGCTGGCCGCTTCCGCGTGGACGACATGGCGCCCGGCCAGGAACGGACCGTCGCGTTCACCTTCGAGGTGCTGCTCGACCTCGAAGCCGACGGCGCGCGCGTCGAGGTGCAGATCGCCGACGTCGATCTGCGCGAGACGTTCACGGAGCGGGTCGACGTGCCGCTCGCGGAGGCGGCCGCCGCGCCCGCGCAGCATCGTGGCCAGGTCACCGTCGGCGCGGGCGCCTCGATCTACGATCGCCCCGCGGGTCGCGTGATCGGTCACGTAGAGGGCGGCGCGCTGGGCCTGCCCGCGCAGGCCGACCTGACCGGCTTCGTCCGCGTCGACATCGGCGAGCACCGTCCGGGCTGGATCGCCGACGCCGACACGCACGGTCACGGCACGGGCGGCCACGTGGCGCTGGCGCTCGATCACATGCCGCCGCGCATCGACGTCGATTCCCCGCCCGCGCTCGTGACCCGGGAGGCGACGATCCCGATCCGCGCCCTCGCCGTCGACGACCAGCGGGTGCGCGACGTGTACGTGTACGTCGGCCTCCGCAAGGTCTTCTACCAGTCGAATCGCGGCGCGACGCAGCCGCGCGAGGCGCGGTTCGAGGCGTCGGTCCCGCTGCGTCCCGGCATCAACTACGTCGTGGTGTTCGCGCGCGAGAACGACGAGTCGATCTCGCGGCGCACCTTCGTCGTGCGACGCGACGGCCCGAGCGGGGAGCTGCTCGAGACGCCCCGGATGACCGACGAGTGGTTCCACTTCGGGGTCGAGGACGGCGCGGGCGAGGAGTGACCCTTGCGAGCGTCGAGCGAACGAGACTCTTTACAGGAGTCGCTTCGCGGTGTTACAGGGCCCCCCACCTGACGGAGGGGCCTCTGTGGCAGCCAAACCGAAGAACAAGGCCACACCGAAGGGTGGGGCTGTGAGCGTGAACAAGTCCAAGCCCGAGCCCAAGAAGCCCGAGCCCAAGAAGCCCGAGCCCAAGAAGCCCGAGCCC
>JAIBCE010000142.1 GCA_019694315.1 Sandaracinaceae bacterium | reverse complement strand
TCGCGCTGAGCGGCGGCGAGGCGGAGGCCGCGCGTGCGCGTGAGATGGTGCGGCGCGCGGAGCGTGAGGTGATCGTCGTGGGTGACCAGGCGTGGCTCGAGACCGACGACGGCGACGGAAGCGTCGAGCCGCGCCTCGGGCCGACGGCGCTCCTGGCCCTGGCCTACCTCGGCCTCGGGGAGCCTCGGAGCGCGCTGCCGCTCGTGCGCACGCTCGCGCGCTCGGCGCGTGGCGCCTCGTTCTGGCCGACCGAAGGGCGCGCGCTCGCGAGCGCGGCCGCCTCTCGCCTCACGCACGGCACGCCGAGCGGCGAGGTGAGCGTGACCTTCGACGGCACGCCCGTGGAGTCACGCGTCGAGAACGGCGTCGTGATCGCGCAGATCCCGGCCGTGGGGCACCCCGGACAGCACGTGGTCGGCTTCAGCCTCGCCGAGGGCGTGCTCGCGCTCGGTCAGGTGGAGGTGCGCTACGGCCTGCCGTGGGATCGCACGCCCGCCCGCGTCGCGCCGATCGATCTCGCGTGGGAAGGGGAGACCGGCGCGCGGGAGACGCGCTCCGCGCTCCGGCTCACGATCCACAACCGCAGCACGCGCGTGCTGGTTCGTCCCGTCGTCGAGATCCAGCTCCCCGCCGGCGCCGAGCTCGACGAGCCGACGCGTGACGCTCTCTCGGGGCGGCTCGCAGCGCCTGCTGCCGTCGAGGGCTCGACCCTCCACCTCGAGCTCCGCTCGATCGCGCCCGGCGGCTACGTACGCCTTCCTGTGCCGGCGCGCTGGAGCGCGGGTGGAACGCTGCGCGGCCTCGGTGTGTCCGCCTGGGACGACGCGCAGCCTGCCTCGGGCGAGGACCTGCCCGTCGCGGTGCTCGCGTCGCGCGAGGTGAGCGTGGCCGATCGCGGCGAGGAGCCGCGTGCGCCCGAGCACGAGAGCTCGCCGCCGCCTCACCCACCCGATCCGATCCCCATTCCCTTCGATCCCATCCCCGCGCTCTCGGAGGGGATCCGATGACCCAGTCCTCCCTCCTCTCGCGCGCTTCGCACGCGTCCACGACCGTCATGCGTCACCTCCTCACGTCGCTCGCGCTCGTCGCGCTCACCACCACGCTCTCGGCGCTCCCCGCGCCCTCGCTCGTTCATGCCCAGGCCGCGAGCGCGCGTCCCACGGGCACCGTCCGAGGCCTCGATCTCCAGCTCGAGGGCTCGCTCACCGGTGTGCGTGGTCGTGATCTCCGCTGGCTCGTGACGGCGTACGAGGTGCTCGGCATGAGCACCCTGCGTCTGGCGCCCGACGCGGAGATCCAGCTCACGACCTCGCTCGATCCCACGGCGGAGCCGCGGGTGAGCCGCACCGATGCGCATGGGCGCACGCTCATCGCGCTGCCGTTGCCGGCGGATGCGCCGGAGTCGTTCACCGTGGTGCTCCGCGCCTCGCGCGGCAGTGTCCAGAGGCGCTTCGAGCTCACGGTGCACACCACGTCCGCGCGCGAGCTCGCGGTCCGGCCGCTCCGCACCCAGGTCGCGCCCGAGGGCGAGCTCCCCATCGCCGTGATCGCGCGCGACGTCGCCTCCGAGGCGGCGGTGCCCGAGCTGCCCCTCCGCCTCGAGATCCTCGACGCTGCTGGTCGTCAGCTGCTCCCGCGCGTCGAGCTCCGCACCGACGCGTGGGGCCTCGCGCACCACGTGATCCGCCTGCCGCGCGAGGCGACTGGCACCGTGATGCTGCACGCCGTCTCGGGCGAGCGCGCCCAGCGTCTCGAGGACTCCGTCTCGGTGCAGATCACCGCGCCTGCGCGCTCGGGTCAGCTCCTCGTCGCGATCTCTCCCGCCCAGTGGGTGGCCGAGCCCCGCAGCACGATGCAGGTCGAGGTGGTGGTGCGAAACGAGGAAGGGCGCCCGATCGAGGGCGCGATCCTCGACGTGGAGGACACGCGCTCCTACGAGGAGCGCCGTCGCGCGCCCCTCCACACCGACGCGCGAGGCCACGCTCGCTACACGTACCGCGTGCCGGAGATCGGCGGGCCGTACCAAGACGTGCCGATCAGCGTCACCGCGTCGCACGAGCTCGAGGGACGCGGCTATGCGAGCACCACGATCCGCGCGGCGCGTGTCGAGCGCGTCGCCACGTTCGCGGTCGAGGGTGGAGGGCTCGTTCCCGGCCTCGGTGGCCGGATCTACGTGCGCGCCGTCGATGTGAACGGCACGCCATCTCCCGCGGGCGTGGAGGTGGAGCTCCGTGGACCGCGTATCGGATCGCGTCGCGGGACGACGGACGCGAGCGGCGTCGCCGTCCTCGACGTGCCGACGCTCGCGACGCTCGCGCCGGGCGCACAGGATCGCTGCGGCGGCGATGCGGCCACGGCGATCGACGTGCTGGTACGCGGTGCGGAGGGCCTCGAGTCGTGCCTCGCGCTCGATCCGGATGGCGGTGCGCGCGTGCGGCTCGGCTCGCCCGTGGTCCGGCCCGGCCAGCCGATCCACGTAGAGGTCGCGCGTGCGGCGACGGCCGCGCACCTGCCGGTCTCGGTCCGCGTGCTCGAGCGCGACTCGATGCGCGCGATCGCGGCCGCGGTGATCGGCGGCAACGACGCGAGCGCAGATCTGACCATCCCCGAGGGGGTCCGCGGTCGCCTCCTCGTGCTCGCGCGCCCTCTCTTCGGCAGCGAGGAGCGCGAGGTCCGCGGCGGCGCCGTGCAGGGCCTCGTGCTGGCGGGTGATCCGTTCGCGATCTCTGCGCGCGTCGAGGCGCGGGCGGGTGGCGCCACGCTCCACGTCGGGGCCGTGCCCAACGCGCGCGCGTTCATCGTCGCCGCGCCGCTCGAGGAGCTCGAGCGCCACGCCGAGCTCGACCTCGGTGGCCTCGGCGTCTCCACGCGCACCGACCTCGCGACGGCGTCGCCGGCACTGATCGCGGCCGCGCTCGCGGTGACCACGGAGCGCGACGCGGCCGCACCCTTCGCCCTGCGCGAGAACGGAGCGCGCGTCGAGGCGATCGCGGTGCCTGCGCCGACCGATCCGACCGCGCTCGCGCTCCTCCGCGATCCGTGGCGCTCGCAGGCACGCTTCCTCACGGGTCGTCTCGCGCTCCTGTTCCGCGCGGTCGAGCAGCGCGTGGCCGGCGCCGTGCCCGAGCACCTCGACGACGTCGCGATCGAGACCAACGGCCGCTGGGACTTCAATGCGCAGATCGTCGCGTCCGTCGCCGACGGCGGCGATCTGGGCGGCGAGGGCGCGACGGGCCTCGGAGGCGAGCCGATCACGGTGGAGGCGCTGCGCGCGTTCGATCCCGCGTTCACGTACGACAACGTCGCGCGTCGCATCACGCGCGAGCGGCTCTTCCGCCTGCTCGTCGCGCTGCGTCGCTTCGTGCTGCAGAACGGCTACGACATCCCCTGGGCGCGCCTCGGCGATCCCTCCACCTGGCTCGCGCACACGACCGAGCTCTACGATCAGTCGATTGGCCAGCTCGGCACGCGCGAGCTCGTCGATGGCTGGGGCCGACCCTTCGCGCTGGCGCCCGTGAGCGGCGCACCGCGCTACGGCGCGTGGCAGCCGCTGCCCGGCTGGGAGGTCTACTCGCTCGGTCCCGACGGACGCGCGCGGACGGGCGACGATGTGGTCGATCCCACCGCCCGCGTGCTGCCCTCGGGCTCCGCGTACGCGCAGTCGGTCGGCGAGGACGGGCTCGTGGCGCGCCTCACGGGCGTCGAGCTAGGGCGCGCGACGGTGCTCGATCTCGGACAGGCCTCGGGCGAAGGCTGGGTCGGCATTCCTTCGAGCCCCGAGGGCGCGTCGGCGGGCGTCGCCGCGTCTCTCTGGGAGGCCGTGCCCGCGCGCCTGCGCGTGCCGGTCTCTCCGCTCTCGCTCAGACGTCCTTCGCGTACGACCGATGGCGACTCCGCCCTCGTCGATCTCGACGGCCACGACGTGGCGCTCACGCTCGACGAGGAGCCTCGCGAGTGGGGCGTGGTCGTGGTCGCGGTCACCCCCACCGGCATGGCCTCGCTCGGTCTCGCGCACGCGCTCCTCGGCTCCCCTCTCATCGTGGAAGGGGAGCTCCCTGGGCGCGTCCGCGTCGGCGAGCCGATCGAGGTGGAGCTGCGGGTGACGAGCACCGCGAGCCGTGATCTCAGCCTCGCCCTCGATGCACAGGCCGAGGGGCCGTTGACCTTCTCCGGCCCGAGCACGCTCAGCATCCCCGCCGAGACCTCGACGCCGCTGCGCGTTCGTCTCGACGGAACCGGCCCCGGTCACGCGCACGCGATCCTGCGCTTCCTCGACGGCGCGCAGGCGGTCCGCACCGCTCGCAGCGAGCATGCGGTGGATCGCGGCCTTCATCCCGTGCGAACGCGCGCTGCGCTCGCGTCGGCGTCGGGCACGCACTTCGATCTCGACCTCGAGGGGCCGAGTGATGGTCGCGACGCGGTCGGACGCGTCGTGGTGATGCGGCCCACGGCCCTCGGCCTCGACCCCGATCTCGACGACGCACGCGATGCCGATCCCGGCCTCGTCGCGTGGTCGCTTCGCATGGCGGGACGCCCGCTCGACGAGCCCCTCCGCGCGCGTCTCTCTCAGGATCGTCTCGGCGCCATGCCTCGTCTGTCGCTCGCATGCGCGCTCGTCGCGTGGTCGAGCGCCGACGCCGAGGACGAGGCCGCGCAGGCCGCGGCGGCCCGCGTTCGCTCCGCCCTCGGAAGCTATGGCGCGGGCGATCCTGTCGACAGCGCCGCGGTGCTCGCGGCCCTCTCTCCTGGAGGCGTCTTCGAGCTCGCCGACACCTACGAGCGCGATCTCGACTCCGTCGCGCAGCTCGTGGCGCGCGAGCGCAGCCAGCTCCGACGCGGGCTGCGCCGCTATCCCGAGGAGCCCTCGCTCCTCGCTCGCGCGGCGGCCGCGCTCCTGCTCGCGGATCCGCGCGATGCCTACGGCCGCGCGATGCTCGATCGACTCCGCTCGCACCTGGAGGTGGTCGAGCGTGGCGGCGCGCGCGGTCGCGTCGTCGTGCCGTCGAGCATGCGGGATCAGCCCATCGAGCGCCTGGTGGCGACGCTCGCGCTCTCGGTCGCCGCGCGTCAGCTCGGTGAGACCGCGCTCGCAGAGGAGCTGCTCCGAGGCGCCGCCTTCGACGATCACGTCGTCATCCGTGCGGGCGGCGAGGCGCTCTTCTGGTGGCTCGCCGCGGGTGCCTACGGCGTGCTCCTTCCGGCCGCCGACGGCCCTGCGCCGAGCGACTCCATCACCGTCGTGGTGGACGGACGCACGCTCACCGCGACGCTCGAGAACGGCTTCGCGACCATCCCGCTCACGGGCTCGGGCGCGCGCCCGTCCGTCAGCGTTCGCACCGACGGCCCCGTCGTGGTGCGCGGGGAGTCGCTCTCGTTCGGGAGCTTCGAGGAGCGCCACGACGCGCCGCTCACGCTCAGCATCGTCGGCGAGCCGGGCGATGCCCGTCACGTCGCGTCGCTCGAGCTCACGGTGCACGCCGACCGCGAGGTGCGCGAGCCCGTGCTCCATGTGCAGCTCCCTGCGGGCGCCCGCGCCGACGACGCGCTCCTCGGCGCGATCCGCAGCGCACCGGGCGTGACGAGCGCGGAGCTCCGCACCCCGGGCCTGGTGCGCATCCGCCTCGTGTCGCTCGCGAGCGGCACCGACACACGCATCACGCTCCCGCTGTCGTGGATGGTGCGCGGCACCGTGCACGGCCTGGCCGTGGTGGCCTTCGAGGCGAACGTCCCCGGCCGCATGACCATCCTCCCGCAGCGCGCGTTCACCATCCCCTGAGAGCACGTGTCACTCCGATGGATCCGTGCGAGTGGCGCGGGCTCGAATCGGCGGGAGGGAGAACGGCAAGAAGAGAAGAGCGTGAGTCAATGCAAGTGACGCACGCTCTGATCTACGACTTCCGAGAATCTTCGCGCGGCGCGAAATTCGGAATCTTGGGCTGGCTCGCCCGCGCTTGGAGCACGTGTCACGCGAGCGCGCCCGACCCTTGACGCTCGGGTCGGCGTCCCCCACGACTCTCCGCTTCCCGGAGCTCGCCGTGACCGCTCGCAAGAAGAAGATCCACTTCATCTCCCTCGGCTGTCCCAAGAACCGCGTCGACACCGAGGTGATGCTCGGGGTCTCGGGCCTCTCGGGCTACCGCGCCGTCGAGGACGCGCATGACGCCGATGTCGTCGTCGTCAACACCTGTGGCTTCATCGGGCCCGCCAAGGAAGAGTCGATCGACACCATCCTCGAGATGGCCAAGCTCAAGGAGCAGGGCTCGCTCGACCGCCTCGTCGTCGCTGGCTGCCTCTCGCAGCGCTACGCGAGCGAGCTCGCGGTGGAGATGCCCGAGGTCGATCACTTCCTCGGCTCGAGCGACATGCTCAAGCTCGGCGCGATCCTCGAGGATCCCAAGCACGCACCCCGCATGCTCGTGGGCAACCCAGCGGAGTGGACGCTGCGCGCGACCGATCCGCGCCTGCCCTCGCTCTCGCGCCACAGCGTCTACGTGAAGATCGCCGAGGGCTGTAACCGCACGTGCGCCTTCTGCGCGATCCCCACGTTTCGCGGCAAGCAGCGCTCGCGCCGCATCGACGACGTGGTCGCCGAGTGCGAGCGCCTCGTCGCCGAGGGCGCGGTGGAGCTCAACCTGATCTCGCAGGACACGATCTCCTACGGCCGCGATCTCGGGGGCGGCGAAGGTCTCGCCGAGCTCGTGCGCCGGGTGGCGGACGTGAAGGGCGTGCGCTGGGTGCGGGTGTTCTACCTCTACCCCGAGACGCTCAAGCCCGCGCTCGTCGAGCTCTTCGCGTCGCATCCTCGCGTCCTGCCGTACATCGACATGCCGCTCCAGCACGCGAGCGATCGCATGCTCAAGCTCATGCGCCGCGGCCACGGCATCGACCGGCAGCGCAAGGTCGTCGAGACGCTCCGCACGAAGATCCCGAACCTCGTCTTCCGCTCCGCGTTCATCGTCGGCCATCCGGGCGAGACCGACGAGGACTTCGAGGAGCTCGTGAGGTTCGTCGAGTGGGCCGAGCTCGATCGCGTCGGCGTGTTCACGTACTCGCACGAGGAGCACACGCGCGCCTTCGAGATGGACGACGACGTGCCGGCGAAGGTGAAGAAGGCGCGGTCGCGCAAGCTCCACGCCGTGCAGCGCGCCATCACGCGCAAGAAGACCAAGGCGCTGATCGGCCGCGAGGTCGACGTGCTCGTCGAGGGCGTCTCGGGCGAGAGCGAGTTCCTCCTCGAGGGCCGCTGGTGGGGCCAGGCGCCCGAGATCGACGGCAAGGTCTACCTCGCCAACGGCACCGCCGAGCGCGGCGAGATCCGCAAGGCCTTGGTCACGAGCGCGGCCGAGCACGATCTCGTCGCCGACCTCGCCGACGCAGAGGGCCTGCTCCCCGAGCCGCCCCCGGGTGCCAAGCGCGTCAAGCGCAAGGAGCCCCTCCGGCTGCGCACGCTCTGAGCGAGGAGCGCCGTTGCGCGCGCGCCGATGACGAGGCTCGCGCCGCCAGCGCGATCGCCGACGTCAGCGCGCGGGCTCGAGCAACCAGCGGAAGCGCTCGTTCACCGCGAGGTAGTTCGCGTAGCGGAAGCTCTCCATCGAGGGCTCGTAGCGCGCGAGCGGGCGGACGCCTCCGGGGACGATGCGCGCGATGCGGTAGCCGTGACGCGCGAGCAGCTGGAACGCATCGGCCAGGAAGGTCCGCGACGCGATCCACGTCCCGCCGTACTCGAACTGCACGCACCCGATCTTGCGCGCGGCCAGGAGCGACTCGAAGCCTCGGAGCGTCGCGACCTCGTTGCCCTCCACGTCGATCTTGAGGAGGTCGATCGCGTCGATCCCGCGCTCGCGACAGAAGTCGTCGCCCCGCATGAGCCGGATCGTCGCGACGCCCCCCTCGGTGACGCCGGGGATGTGGTGCAGGCTGTTGCTGCCCGCGAAGCGGCCCGCGAGGTGGATCTCCGCCTCGGCCGTGCGATCCGACAGCGCGGCCTGCACGGGGATCACGTTCTCGAGCGCGGCGACGTTGGCCGAGAGCGCCGCGTGGATCTCCGGCACGGGCTCGAACGGATAGATGGTCACGCCTCGCGGTAGTCCCTTCGCGAGCGAGCTCGTCCACTCGCCGATGTTCGCGCCCACGTCGAACACCACGCTCGCCGGTCCGAGCCGCGGCCGGAGCCGATCCAGGAGGTCTTCCTCGCCGTTCAGCAGCGGATCGCCGATCCCCTCGCCGTTCTCGCGGTTGAGGATGAAGTAGGCGAGGCGGAGCCGGTCGGCGGGGCTCAGCACGTTGTCCAGCGTCAGGCTCACCAGGCGCTTCAGCCACGGTTGGGTCGACATGCGCTCCTTCGGGCCCGGACGGTGCTCCGCCGGGCCGCGCCGACAGCTTGTCGAGCCCGCCGCGCCGTGTCGAGGCACGGCGAGCTCAGCCCCGCGCCGCGCCGCTCTCGTGCGTCGAGCGACCGCTACCCAGGCTGGCGGAGCGAGTCTTCTTCGAGCTGTCGCACGAGAGGAAAGAAGAGCGCCTCCTCGATCCACACGGCGAAGCGCAGCTGCGCATCGAGCTCCTCGAGCAGCTCGTAGAGGCCACGCCAGAGCGCGCTCGCGTGCTCGGGCGCGTGGTAGTTGCTCGCGCGCGCGCGGATCTCGGCGACGAGCAGCGCGGTGGCCTCGTGGTCGAGGTGCATCGCATGCATCGCGCGATCGAGGTCGCCTGCCCGTGCGTGCTTGACGTGGGTGTGCCGCACCAGCGCACGGGCGCGCGCGAGCACCGACCGATCCTCGCGCTCGATGTGTGCGTGGAGCTCGAGCACGAGCGTCTCCACGAGCTCCGCGATGGTGCCGAGCACGGGCTCGCCGGACTTGGCGAGGCGGCGCGCGAGGCCGAGCGCGAGGTGGGACGTCTCGAAGCACGCGGTGTGGTGCTCGCGGGCGATGCGGAGCGCGAGGTCGGACGCGTCGAGCTCGCCGATCGGCGTCTCTCCACGTGCGCGCGCGTCGTCGGCGACCTTCGTGAGGCACGCCATCGTCGCCTCGACGGGCAGCCCGAGCCGACCGCACACGACCTCGATCGTGGATGCATCGAGCGGCGCGCGATGCAGGCCTGCGCGTGTGAGCGCGAGCAAACCCCCGGGAACACGTGCTGCCACTTCAGTGAGCGGCGTCTTCACGTGAAGGACCATGGCCGGGCTTGTAGGCACGTCGTTCCGAGGCGAGGGCGCGCTCGCTCACACGAGCGGGGTCGCTGGTTCCCGCAGGACGGGGCGACACGTCGACACGCTCCTCCGCGCGGCGCGCCTCGGGGGCTTCGCACGCACGGGATCCGGTCAGAGCACGGCGAGCAGCGACGCGACGAGCGAGAACGCGAAGCAGCCGAGGCCGAGCGTCGCGAACAAGACCGTCGCCTTGATCACGAAGATCGCGCGGAGGTGACCGATCCCCTGCGCGAAGCGATGCGCATCGGTCGTCGCGCTCGATCCTCTCCGGGCCATGCGAAACAAGCTGATCGCGCCGAGCAGGCAGGGCAGGGCGAGCACGAGAGCCACGAGACCCACGAGCAGATCCGGGGCGCCCGCGGCCTCGTATCGCAGTCGGGCGAGGGTCATGGAGGCGAGCGTGAGGAGCACGAGCGCGTCCACGGCGAGGGCCGTCGTGAGGAAACGGGTGGCGCGAACCCCCGCGCGATCCAGGCGGCGCGTGTCGGGCTCGGAGCGGCGCGCCGCGCCGTGATCGACCGATGCAGCCGCGCCCGGCGTCTCGTCGTGGGCGATCCCGTCGCCAGCGATCCCGTGCTCGGCCGGCGGTGCGTCGAGGACCGAGGGCTCCTCCGGCGCGTGGTCCTCGACGGGAGCGGGCTCGTGAGCCCAATCACGGGGCGGCTCGAGCGAGACGCGACCGCTCGGGTCGCTCCGCCTCGACACGAGGTGCACCACCCCGTCGTGATCATCGAGGGCATCCTCCAGGCCCTGGTGCGGGCCGTGGCCTGCGCGCTCGACTGCGCGCTCCACGTGCTCTGCGGAGCGCTCGACGTGCTCTGCGGCGCCCCCGACCGAGCTCTCCTCGCCCGGCGCGTCCATCGCCGGAGGCCGTGAGCTGGTGCGCTCGAGCGAGAAGGGCGCCGTGGCGTCGTCCTCGGGGCGTCGCGCCCTTCGCTGCGGGGCGAGCTCGGTCACGAGAGGCTCCCCAGCCACACGAGGGCCCCGCCTGCAAGGCCGAGGAGCGTGGCGTCGATGAAGAACGCCTTCGCGAGCGAGTCGAGCGCGTCCTCGAGATACGGAGCCGCATCGTCGGACGCGTGGATGTGGTGCTCGAGATCTTCGGCCGCGTCGGTCAGCAGGACACCGCCGCGCAAGACGAGCAGCCCAACGAACACGACGGCGCCGAGCGCCCAGCCGAGCTGCGTGGTCGACACCTCACCCAGCCGCACGAGCGGCGGCGTGGTGTCCGACTCGATCTCGGGCGCGGTCACGGCGGCGAAGGTCCACGCCACGACCACACCGACCGCCACGAGCAGGACCAGCGCGCCGGCGAGCACCTGGAACCGGCCCAGCATCCCCATCCAGCGGGCCGTTCCGTCGATCGTCCGCTCGTCGCGGGGATCGAACGGTAGCTCCGCGAGCCGACGTGTCGAAGCATCTCGCGTGTCGAGTGAAGCTCCTCGCGTGTCGACCGAGACCTCCGCCGGCGCGGAGAGCGCGGCCTCCATGGGAGGCTCGGTGACGGGGATCTCGGGAGGGGACGCCAACGACCCCAGCGTACTGCCGATGCCGGCCTCGCGCGAAAATCGCCTCCGCGCCCGTGCTTGCTATACCGCCGTCATGCGCGTCCTCGCGATCGACACGAGCTCCGAGATCGGTGCGGTCGCGCTCGTGGAGGACGGTGCTCTACGCGCCTCGGTGCAGGTACGCGTGCAGCACCAGCACGGCGAGACGCTCCTTCCGCACGTCGATCGCGTGCTCTCGCTGGGAGGCGCGAGCATCGCGGGCCTCGACCTCCTCGCGGTGGGCCTCGGCCCCGGCTCGTTCACCGGTGTGCGCATCGGTGTCGCGACGGTGAAGGGCCTGGCCCTCGCCCACGGCACGCCCATGCTCGGCGTGCGCACGAGCCGTGTCCTCGCACGCGCAGCCTCGGGCGAGGTGCGCTTCGTGGCGATCGACGCCAAGAAAGGCGAGGTCTTCGTCGCGGCCTATCGCGCAGACCACGACGGCACACTCGAGCCGCTCCTCGAAGATCTTCACGGCGGCCCCGAGGAGGTCGCGGCTCGGCTCCGCGCGATCGCGCGCCCGCCCGGCCCAGCCTCGATCGTGGGCACGGCGGTCTCCGCGCACCGCGCGACCTTCGAGCACCACCTCGCGGGCGTGCTCCTCTTGCCCGAGGTCCTGGCCGCGCCCAACGCGGCGCTGCTCGCGCTCGAGGCCGTCGAAGCCCATCGAGCGCGCGGCGCGGACGATCCCTCGGCGCTCGTGCCGATCTACGTCCGAGGCGCAGACGCCAAGCTGCCGGTCTGACTCTCAGTGTTTCTCGCGCCTTCGGCGCGGCAGGGGGGAGCAACTCCCCCCAATCCCCCACTCGACGCTCCCCAAGCCTCGCTTTCTCGCGCGCTCCTGGGGTTGCGGCGCAACCCCGCCGCGTGGCGTCCCCAGGGGCATCGGTCGATTGTTTCTCGCTCTCTCAGAGACCGAGAAACAATCGACTCGAGAGCCGAAGGGACGCGGGGGCGGGGGGTCCAGGGCGAGTTACGCAGGCCGAAGGCCGAGTATGTCTGAGCATCGGACCCCCTCCCCCGCGGCCCGATTCGAAGTCGGAGATTTTTTCTCCCTCTCTCAGAACGCGATCCCCAGCGTGCCTGCGCCCACCTGCAGCGTGGCCCCCGCCGTCTCGAAGAGATCGAGGAGGGTGTCGCGTCGCTCGCCGGCCGCCACGTGGAGCCCGATCGCGACGCCGGCGAGCACGAGCCCGCCGCCGCCCGTGCTCGCCATGACGATGCCCGAGGTGTCCGAGAAGTTGTGAGTGAAGAACGCGACGAGCGGCACCGCGATCAGCGAGAAGGCGCCTCCGATCGCGCCGATCACTCCCGCGATGTGGCCGAAGGTCTGGAGCACGTCGATCTCGAGGTCGGTGCCACGGACGGTGCCGCGCTGCTCGGGCGTCATCTCGAGCACGACCCGCGGCCGCACGCGATAGCCGACGGCGATCCGTGCCGCGCGTGCGAGCGTCGTGCGTCCGGTCCCGCGCAGGGCGCGTGACGCCTCGCGCCAGTCCCCCTCGAGCGCGGCAGCGTCGGCCTGTCCGATCGCGGCGCGCACCTCGAGCTCGGCCGTGGGCCCGTCCTCTTGCGCGAGCACCGGCAAGGGAGCGAGGCACGCGAGAACGAACGCGAGCGGGACGAGGACACGGAGACTCGTGGGCATGCGACTTCGTCAGCATCCTCCGTGCCGCGACGGGGTGGCACGGTGTGGCGCTGTTGGCTGGCTCAAGCGGTTGCGGTCTCGGTGGGCGCGCCGCGCAGACCGCGATAGACGCGCTCGAGCAGACGGGCGCTGCGATCCCACGAGTGATCGCGCAACATCGCCCGCTGCTGCGCGGCGCGGAACCGTGCGCGGTCGCGGAACGCCGTCGAGGCCCGCATGATGGCGCCGAAGAGCGCCTCGGCCGAGGCCTCCTCGAACGTGAAGCCCGTGCCCGACGAGAGCTGCGCGTCGGCGTCGACCACCGCGTCGGCCACGAGGCCGTCCGCACGTCCGACCGGCAGCGCGCCGTAGCGCTGCGCCTCGAGCGCGAGCACACCGAAAGGATCGTCGAGCGACGCAAGCACGCAGAGGTCCGCCGCGCCGAGCAGGCGATGCAGCATCGGCGAGGGCGCCTCGCCCTTGGCCCCGATGCGATCGGGGAAGCGCCGCGCGAGATCCGCCACGTCCTCGTGGAGCGGGCCGCTCGAGAGCACGATCATCTGCACGTCGTTCTTCACGATGCGCGGCAGGATCGCGTGGAACGCGCGCTCGTCGGCGCGGTCGCGCAGCACGGCGAGGGTGAGCGCCACGTCGTCGCGCACGGGCAGCTCGAACGAGAGCTGCACGGCGGCCTTGTTGCGCAGCCTCGCGACGCCCGTGCTCCCCACCTCGATCGCGTCGTAGCGCACGTCGAGGTGCGGATCGGTCGCGGGGTTCCAGAGCGAGGCGTCCACGCCATCCATCACGCCCGAGAACGCGCGGCCACGCGCGCGGAGCACACCCTCGAGGCCCGCGCCGCCGGCCTCCACGAGGAAGCGCGAGGCGAGCGAGGGCGAGGGCGCCACGACGCGGCTCGCGAACTGGAGCCCAGCCTTGAGCGTCGAGATCTTGCCGAAGAACTCCACGCCCTCGATGCCGAAGTGCTTGGCCGAGAGGCCGAGCTCGCCGAGCTGCGCGCGCTCGAAGCTCCCCTTGCGCGAGAGATCGTGCACGGTGAAGACCGTGGGGATCGCCGACAGCGCGGGATCGTCGGCGAGGATGCAGGGCAGGACGCCGACCTGCCAGCCCAGGAGGTGGATCACCTCGGGCAGGCCCTCGCCCTGATCGACGCGTCGCTTGAGGAGCGCGATCACCGCACGCGCGAAGCCACCCCAGCGCGCGGCCCCCGCGGCGCCTTCTTCTTCGGCGCTCGCGTCGGCCGGAAAGAGCGAGGGCTCCGACAGGAACGACACGTCGACGCCTGCCGTCGTCTTGCCCTCGAAGAGCGCGAAGGTCTTCGTGGCCCCGCCGCTCGCGACCTCCAGGCGCACGAGCCGCCGTGCGAGGTGGCGCGCCGCCGGATCGATCGAGGCCCAGAGGGGCGAGACGATGTTGACCTTGTGGCCGAGGCCGCGCAGCGCCTTGCTGAGCGCGCCCGCGGACTCCGCGAGGCTGGAGGAGCCGCGGTAGTGCACGAGCTCGGGAGTGACGACGAGGACGTCCATGGGGCGCCGAGCCTACAACGGAACGGCAGAAGCGCGAGGCGCCCTGAGCGGCGCGCGAGCCCACACAATTCGTCAGTGCAGCAGCGTGGCCCCGATCGCCGTGCCGAGGAGGGCTCCGCCGAAGTACGTCCACTTCAGCCAATTCGGGATGTTCTCGGCGCGGGTGCCTCCCTGGCCACCGAGGAGCAGCGCGAGGGGCCCACACACGAGGCCCATCCCCGAGACCGTCGCGCCTCTCACGTTCAGCGGTGCCATCACCGCGAGCACGAGGGCGAGGAGCGTCACCACGCCGCCCGCCACGCGCACGATGCGATCGAACAGCAGCCGCTCCGCCTCCAGCGCCTCCGCGATCTGGCGGCTCTCCTCACGCACGAACGCGGCGCGCTCGCGCGCCAGGCGCTGCGTCTCCTCCTCGGGCGACTCCGGCATCCGCACGACGACGCCGCGCGCCTGCTCACGCTCGCGCTTGGGCTCGGGGGCGCTGGGGGCCCGGTAGGTCACACGACGAGCGTACAACGCGTCGGCTGGTTCAGCGCCCCTTCTCGAGCTCGAAGAGCACGACGGGGCTCGTGTGCGGCACGTAGAGCCCGCCGCCACACGCGAGGAAATGCGGCGCGAGCGCGCGTCGGTAGAAGCTCGCGGGGCGGAGCTTCATCGAGCCGTCGGTGCGCGCGCGATCGACGTGGTGCTCCCAGTCTTCCTTGGTGAGCGCCTCGAGATAGAGCGCCTTCTTCGTCACACGCGCGAGCGTGGCGATCGCCGCGAGCGCGTCGTTCTTGTCGAGGTAGTGGAGCACGCCCTGGCAGATCACGAGATCCGCGCGCGCTCCGCCGTAGTCCACGATCGAGCCGTGCTCCCAGCCGAGCTCCTTCGCGAGGTGGGCGCTGTGCTCCACGCCGCGGTACGCGAGCTGCGGATAGAACGCGGTGAGCGCGGGCCTCCACCACCCGAGCCCGCAGCCCAGATCGAGCGCAGTCTTGGGCGCGATGCCCAGATGATCGAGGTAGCCCGCCACGAAGCGCGCGAGGCGTGCGGTGTCCTCGGGCCCCGCGACGCGCGTCTTCGGATCCTCGTAGTAGCGGCGGTAGTAGTCCGCGTCGAAGTTGCTCGAGCCCGCGGCTCGCGTGCGGCGCGTCATCGGTATCCCTTCGTCCGCAGCGACGCGATGAGCCGCTGCAGGGCCAGGCTCGCGAGCTGCGGGCGCGCGTAGGTCTTCGTGCTCTTTCGGCCCTTCTCGCCGGCCGCGCCGCGCACCACCACGAGGCGCTTGCCCTGCGTGTGCACCACCACGAAGTCACCGGAGCGATCCACGAGGCGCGTCTGCACGATCGGAGGCCGCTTCGTGGTCGGCGTGGGCGCGACCGAGCCCGACTTCGGCGTCTTCTTCGGCGTCGGCTTCTTGGCCTGCGCGCCGCTGCGGGCCTCGACCGCCCGCCGGAGCACGACGTCGGACTTCCTCACGATCGTGGTCGCGTCACCCATGCTCGTCTCCCTCAGGTCTTGGCGAAGTCGCCGAGGATCCGCTGCCAGTCGCTGCGCCAGCGCTCCTCGTGGTAGTCGCGCAGGGCCATCGCGCGGCTCTCTCGGCCCATGCGCTCGGCGAGCGCGTCGTCCTCGAGCAACAGGCGGCAGTGCTCGCGGATGCTCTCGGCGTCGTCGCCGACGAAGCCGTTCACGCCGTGCACCACGTAGCGCTCGATGCCCGGGATCCGGAAGCTCACGATCGGCATCCCCGTCATCAGCGCCTCGATCAGCGTGATCGTGTACTCCTGCTCTCCGTCGTGGAGATACACGCGCGAGCGGCGGAGCAGGCGCTGAAGGCCCTCGTAGCTCACCTTCTCCTGCGCGTCGTCGAGGTGATCGACGTGTCGGTGGGGCACGTCGCGCATCGCCTCCACGTAGCTGCGGTGGTGCCAGCCGCGCTCCTTGTACGAGTGGATGATCGACAACACCACCTGCTCGTCCTTCGGTGCGGTGAGGCCCTCCCACGGGCCGTACGCCGTGGGATCGAGCCCGAGCGGCACGTACGGCACCTCCACCTTCATGTGCTCGCGCAGCCACGCCACGGTGTTCGGATAGAAGCTCACCACCCGCCACCCCTCGCGCGAGAACAGATCGTCCCACTCGTGTCGCTCGAGCTCGGCGTGCTTGCACACGCGATAGAGCTTCTTGCCGGGACGCTCGCGAAAGAGCTTCCACTGCCAGTTGAACATGAGCCACGCCACGTCGAAGCGATCCGGCCAGCCGATCGCCCGATCGTCGAGCAGCCTCGCGAAGTCCTCGGGCCCGTAGTCGAGCTGCGCGTCCTCGAAGCGCGGGAGCACGTTCTTCACGTTCTCGGGCTGAGGGCGCCAGTAGTGGAATTGGTCCCAGTGCCCGAGGAACCAGATCGGCAGCCCTGAACGGCAGAAGTGGTACTGCACGCCCGGGTGCGTCGGGACGATCAGGATGCGCGGCTCGGCCATGCGTCGCGTTCTACTACGAGGCGCCTCGCGCGGCGTGCACGTCGCGACGGCCGAGCGCCTCCTCGGGCTCGGTGCGATCGCTGGCCTATCCAAGGCGCGCCGCGTGGTCGATCCTCTCACGATGCTCGGCACGCTCGTCCACGTCGGCGGTCCCGCCCCGCTCCGCGCGGGGGTCTCGTACTCCTATCCGTTCGAGCGCTACGCAGCGCACCTTCCGAGCTCGAACGAGCACTGTCTGCGTCTGCCGTGGGAGCAGCGTCATGCGCGCGACGACGTCGGCGTCGTGCAGCACGAAGAGCAGGAGAGCTTCGTGAGCGAGGTGCTCGCGCGCGCCGGGATCCCGCGACGCACGGGCGCGCCCGGCGAGCACATCTTCGCGAGCGCGCACGAGGCACGTCGCGCCGCGGCCGCGATCTCCGCCGTGCTCCGCGAGCCGTGGGGGCTCACGTTCCCCGTCGGCGATCGCGTCGCGACGGTGCAGCCCTGGCGTCGCACGCCCGCGCTCGTGGTGCAGTGGGCCGCGCTGCGAGGGCACGATGGCGGCACGTGGGACGACGAGGCGCTCGTCGGCTTCGACGCGCTCGACGGTGAGCTCGGCGCGCGCCTCACCTCGCGCTGGCTCGACGCGGCCACGCGGGAGCTCGTGCGCGACGCCGTGCGCGCGAGCGCGCCGCACACGTTCGAGACGCCCGGACAGCTCGTGCGGGTGTGGTCACGCACGAACAGCAAGGGCTTCTTGCCCGGGGATCTCGACGAGGTCGACGAGCTGCGGATCGGGGCGAACGGCGCGATCTTCCGTAGCTACACGCATAGCTACGGTGATCGGTCGCCCACGACCGAGCGCCGCCACCCGCTCGCCGAGGTGGCGCGCGCGGACTGGCCGCTGCGCAAGGCGTTCCGCGAGCTCGTGCCGCGCATCGACGCCTACCTCGACGATCTCGGCGTGTCGCGCTGAGGGCGGGGCGCCTGAGCCCCCCGAGCGCGCGCCGATTGGTGCGCCGAAACTCATCAGGTGAGACGCCGAAGCAGCGCTTGGCTGAACGCGGACGACGGAGGCGGTGCTCCCGCGGGCTGCCAGCGTCGGGCAGGCGCGTCGTGCGCCTCGACGATCGCGCGTCGCGTGACCACGGATGCCAGGGGTGAGAGGAGGTGAGCCCGCGTCGGCCCCCCGAACGACGGATCGAGGAGGCCCACGTGCACGACCGCCCGAAGCCCAGGGGCGAGCCGCGCGCGGGTCTGGCCTGCATCGAAGGCGTGGTCGCGAGCCTCGGCCAGATCGGCGAGGCCCTCGAAGAGGCCAGCCACGTGCGTGCCACGCTTCGAAGAGAGGTAGTTGACGAAGGAGCCAATACGCGTCTGCGCGTCGGGGGCCCAGCCGATCGCGAGGTCGACCGTGGCATTCTCGATCTCGCGTCGCGTCGCGAGGATCGGCTCGGTCGCGCCCCACGAGCGCACGAGCTCGAAGAGGCCCCCTCGTCCGGGCAACACCTCACCACAGAAGCGGAGCTCGAGGTGGGGGACGAGCCAGGCGATCTCACGCAGGCGCGCGGCCACGTTCTCGCGAGACACGATCGCGTCTCCGAAGACCGAGCAGTCGGGCAGGAACCGCACGCAGGTGCCGCTCGCTCGCGACGTGGGCTCGATCGTGATCGGCGACGTGATCTCTCCGCGCACGAGCGACAGCCTCGCGCGTCGACCGCGCCACACCGTGTCGATCTCCAGGCGCGACGAGAGCGCGGCCACGGGGAGCATGCCGACCCCATGCAGGTCGGTTGTGAGATGCACGTGCGGGACATGGTGATCGCGCGTCGGTGTGTCGTGGCTGCGCTGGAGGACGTCCTCGAGGTAGGTGCGCCGAGCGACCTCGGGCACCTCGACCTCGTGCAGGGGAATCCCCGCGCCGTCGTCCACGACCTCGACCACGCCGTCGGGCTCGATCGAGACCGACACGTTCCGCGCGTAGCCCGCCAGGTGCTGATCGAGCGCGTTCGCGACGATCTCCCACACCATGTGCTCGAGCCCCGTCCCGTCGTGGACGTCACCCACGTACATGCCCGGCCGTCGCCTGACGGCCGCGCGAGTATCGAGGGGCTCCACGCTCGGGCTGCTGTAGCTGCCCCTCGCGCCGGACGGACTCGCCCCGACCTCACCCCGCGCGGACTGGGGCGAGCCACCCTTCTCGTCAGGCATCGGACCTCCCTCTTCGGAGAGTGAGAATGGCCGAAATTGCCCTCCAAATCAATGGAATTGGCGTTCTGCGAAAGGGTCGCGCCGCGCGACGCCGGGCCTCGACGCCCCCTCGTTCAGGCGTGCGCGCGGAGCACGTCGACGGGGGCGAGCGAGCGACGCTCGGGCTCGCTCAGCGCGCGCGAGAGCTCGCCGCTCACGTCGAGCACGCGGCCTCGGAGCGAGGGGGCGAGCGCCACGAGCGCGTGACGATCGGCCTCGGCGGGATGACCCACCACCACCACGTCGGCCTCGCGCACGGCGTCCTCGACCGTCTCGCACGCGACCGCGCGCGGATCGCCCAGCGCCACCTTGAGCGCATCGATGCCGAGCGGCGGCACGCGC
>JAIBCE010000559.1 GCA_019694315.1 Sandaracinaceae bacterium | reverse complement strand
GCCTCGTCGCGCGAGAACACGGCGGCGGCGCGAGCGGCCTCGGCGTCGACGGCGCGGCGCTGCGCCGTGACGAGCGCATCGCGCAGGGAAGCGAGCTCCTCGAGGCTCGTCGAGGCCGTGCTCACCGGCGCGACTGGCGTCGGAGGTGCCGACGGCGCACGAGCCTGCACGGGCGTCGGCGTCGGTGCCGCGCCGGGAGCGGGCGCGGCGACGGCGGGCGAGGCCGCGACGGGCACGGCCGCGACGGGCACGGCCTCGCGGCTCTCGAGGATGTCGCGCACGAGCGTGGCGCGTCGCTCGATCTCCGCGCGCAGCTCGACGATCTCCTTGGCGCGCGCGTGGAGCGCCTGCTCGAGCTCGACGACCTCGGCCTCCGCGTCCTCGTTGGCCGCAGCCTCCGCGAGGGCCTGCTCGGAGGCGCGGAGCGTCACCTCCATCGCTTCGAGCTTCGTCGCGAGCTCCACGCCACGTCGGATCTCCGCGCTCTCGCGCGCCGTCGCCGCGCCGAGGTCGGACTCGGCCTTGGTGAGCGCGCCCTGCGCGCGTGCGAGCTCGTGCCGCAGCTCGTCGAGCTTCTGGCCGGAGCGAGCGATCTCGCGCTGCGCCTGCTCGAGGCGGCGCTCGCTGTGCTCGAGCCTGGCGCGGGCCGCGTCGAGATCACGGCGGGCCTCGCCCGACGACGCCGTCTCCTCCGAGGGGACCTGCACGATCGCGTGCGGGTCGAGCGAGACGGAGCGGGGTCCACAGAGCGCGAGGAAACGCGCGGGGCGCATGCCCTCGTCGCCCACGAGCGTGCCGTCGAAGCTGAGGGCGTTGTCCCGCTGTGCCGCCGCGAAGTCGACGATCGCCTGCCCGGCGAAGGGAGCCTGGCCGAGCATGCGGACGTGCTCGAACTGCGAGCGCAGCCCCCGATAGAGGCCGTCGTAGTCGACGTCCACGTCGACGGCGAAGAGCGCCACCCCGCGCGGCGACAAGGCCTCGGCCACTTCGCGCACCTGCGCCGCATCGCCGACGATCGAGGACGCATCCGAGATCCAGACCAGATCCCACTCCCCGGCTTCGGCGTGCGAGCGCAGCGTGCCGCGACCGCTCCGCGAGGGGCGCTGTCGCCCACCCGTGGGGACGACCTCCAGCCGACCCGCGAGCTCTCCGATCCGCCCCGAAGCGGGCGACTGCGGGTCGCCGACGAAGAGCACCGTTCGCCCGCGTGCGAGGGGCTCCAGGTAGGTCGCCAGCGCGAGATCCATCCAGCCACGCTCCGGCCAGCCGCGCTCGGGCTGACCATCTCGAATCTCTCGCGCGTCGTCGCGCTCGGGTCGCGTCATGTCGTTGGGCTCCGCACGGGCAGGCACGGCTGCACGTCGCTCGGCACACGAAGGGCGCCGAGGCGGCGGGACTATACCCCGAGCGGCGGGCCGCGAGCCCGCGGTTTCGCGTGCCGCTTCGGCGGTCTGGCTCGCAGGGGACGGTGCCCCGCGGTAGATTCGCGGCGTGCCCCCGGGCGCGATGCGCGAGTACCTGGATCGACTTCGTCGCCGCGCCCTCGCGCTCCGCGCCGGACGCGATCTCCTGGCCGCGCTCGCCGGAGGCTCCTGCTCGCTCGTCCTCGTGAGCAGCGTCCTCGGCGCGACGCCACCCATCGCTGCGGTCGTCCTCGGCTGGGCCGTGGTGGGCCTGGCGACGGTGCTCCCCGTCTGGGTGCGACGACGTCGCGACGCCGACCTCTCGGGCGGTCGTGCGGCGGGCCTCCTCGAGAGCCGGGCTCCGTCGCTGGTGAGCGCGGCGCGAACGGCCCGCGAGCTCGAGGCCTCGGTGCCGCGCGGGACCTCGCTCGCGATGGCACAAGCCCACAGGGCTCAGGTGCTGGCCGAGCTCCTCGCACACCCACCGTCCCGCGTGGTTCCGTCGTCGGCCGCACTGGCGAGGGAGAACCTCCTCGCCGCGGCGTGCGCGGTGGTGGCGAGCCTGACGCTCGCGTCGAGCCCATCGGTGCGCGCGGGCGCGTTCGCGCTCACGCACCCCACGCTCACCGCGGACGATGGGCATCGCGTCGCGGCTGCGGTGCATGTCGATCGCGTGCGCGTGACGCCACCGTCGTACCTCGGCGAGCCAGCGCTCGAGCTCGGCGCGACGACGCAGATCGCCACCGTACGCGGCGCGGTCGTGGATCTCGAGGTCCGCGCGCTCGCGAGCGGTGTGACGTCGCTCGAGCTGCGCTTCGCCGACGGTCGCACGCTGCCGGTCACGCCGCGCGGCGCGGATGCCTCGGGCTCGCTTCGCTTCCTCGCTGCGGGGAGCACGACGGCGCGCTTCGTGGCCCATCGGGGCGAAGACACGATCGAGGACGCCGCGACGATCGTCGTCGACGTCACGGAGGACCGCGCGCCGACCGTGCGGCTCACCGAGCCCGAGGCCGACCTCGAGGTGGAGCCGACCGACCTCGTGGTGCTCGTCGCCGACGCCGAGGACGATCGTCGCCTCGATCGCCTCGAGATCGTGATCACCACGATGGACGGCCTCGAGACGAGGCACCCGTTCACGCCGACCGAAGCGTTGCCGCGCGCCGCGAACGGCCTCGTGCCGATCCTCGTGTCGGAGCTCGACGCGCAGCCCGGTGACACGATCCGCATCCACGCCGAGGCGCGCGACCTCGACGACGTCTCGGGCCCGCACGTGACCCGCTCGGCCGTGCGCACCCTGCGGCTGCGCTCGGAGGCCGATCGCGCGGACGAAGCGCTCGGCACGCTCGAGGCGCTCCGCGAGACCGCGCTCGTGCTCCTGGCCGATCGGATCGAGACGCCCGTGCCCGACGACGACGCGAGCGCTCTCACGCGCTTCGAGGCGCTCGCGACGGCGACCTCTCGGCTCCTCGACGGACTGACGGATGTGGCCAACGGCGCGCTCGGCGACGCGGTTCGCACGACCGATCGCGGCATCTACGAGGGGATCGTGCGCAGCGTCGCAAGGGAGCTCGATCGGGAGCAGCGCCTGCACCGCCCCCGCCTGGCCGAGCGCGACGATCGCGTGGCCGCCGACGCGCGTGCGATCACCGAGCTCGAGCACGCGATCATCGGCCTCTCGAGCCTGCTCCTGCGAGCGCGCGCCGACGACGCGGCCGAGATCGCGCGGGAGCTCGAGAGCCTGCGCCGACAGATGGCCTCGCTCGTGGCCGAGCTGCGCCGCGCGCGCACGCCCGAGGCGATGCGAGAGCTGGCGGCCACGATCGCCCGCGCACGACAGCGCATCGCCGAGCTGCGAGCTCGCATGGGCCGCATGGGAGAGGGCGCACCGCGCGAATTCGAGAACCTCTCGGAGCAAGAGGTGGAGGCGACCGAAGAGGCGCTCGCGCGCATGGAAGAGGCCGTGGAGGGTGATGATCTCGACGCGGCGGCGCGGGCGCTGACAGGCCTCGAGCAAGAGATCGATCAGCTCGCGCGCGCGCTCGGGCAGAGCCAGGAGGCCGTGGCCGAGGAGCGCTTCGGAGAGCGCGAGCGTGCGCTCGCCGACGTCATCGACCGGCTCATGTCGCTCGAGGCCGAGCAGCGCGAGCTCGCGGCGAGGACCTCGGGCGCGCAGCGAAACGCGGCGGAGCGTGCGATCGCGGCGGACGCGGAGCGCGCGCGTGCCGCAGCCCACGCGCTCGAGGACGAGGCGCGGGCGGCGGCCGACGAGCTCGGAGACACACCGCGGGGCCTCGCTCCGTCGGAGCGCGACGA
>JAIBCE010000558.1 GCA_019694315.1 Sandaracinaceae bacterium | reverse complement strand
TAACCGGAAGCACCTATACTCGTCGCGCGCCAGAGCCACGATCAGGACGAGGCGCGGAGGAACGATGCGTGGTGCTCGGTGGCTCTCGATCCGCGTGGCGCTCGCGCTCTGCGCGACGCCTACGATCTGCGTGGTGGGATGCGAGACCCGCGGGGACCGCGTGGCGAGCGCGCGCGCGGAGCTCACGTTCATTTCGACGTCCACGCTGACGGCGGCCTCGGGCGCCGTAGACGACCAGCTCGGGCTCTCGGTCACCGAAGACGGTGCCTGGGCCGCGGTCGGTGCGCCGAACGCAGCGACCGACGGACGCGTGTATCTCTTCCAGCGGAGCGGCGACACCTGGGTCGCGCGCGGTGAGCTCGCCGACACGACGGGCCGGCCCGAGGACTTCGGCTGGGCCGTGGCGATGTCGGGCGACACGCTCGCCGTCGGCGTCCCGAACGCCGACTCGCCGTCGTTCGAGGACGCGGGGCAGGTGAGCGTCTTTCGCCAGAACGCGGGCGGGACGTGGGAGCTCGAGCAGGAGATCGAAAACCCCTCGCCCGCAGGCATCGAGCGCTTCGGACGCGCGGTCGCGCTCGTGGGCGATCTCCTCGTGATCGGTGCGCCCTCGGATTGGGAGTTCGCGTCGTCCGCGGGCGCCGTCCACGTCTTCGAGCGCACGGGCACGACGTGGGCGCCGACCGCGCTCCTCGGCGGCAGCACGCTCACGTCGGGCGATGGCCTGGGCGGCGCCGTCGCGACCGATGGCGCGCGCATCGTCGCGGGCGCGGATCGCGGCAGCAACGGCACGCTCGAATTCGACGGAAACGCCTACGTCTACGGGCGCGGCGGCACTGGCTGGGTCGAGCAGGCGCACCTGCGGGCGACCGAGGGCAACCACTACGACTACCTCGGCTCGTCGGTGGCGATCGCAGGCACCACCATCGTGCTCGGCGCGCCGGGGGCCGACGACAACCACACGAACGAGTTCGCCGACGAGGCCCGCGGCGTCGTGTACGTGTTCGAAGAGTCGGGCGGGACGTGGTCCGAGACGCAGCGCATCCGACCGACGAGCGACGCCGAGTGGGTGCTCTTCGCAGGCTTCGGCACCTCCGTCTCGATGACGCGCAACCTGCTGCTCGTCGGCGCGCCGGGCGCGGAGTCCTCGGGCGCCACGCGCGGCATGGCCTACGTGCTCGAGCGCGGGGCCACGGGCTTCGACGAGACGGGCGCCGCGATCGGCGGGCACAACGCCCAGCTCGGCGCCTCGGTCGGGCTCGATCTGGTCGGCGCGGCCGTGCGAGCGATCGTGGGCGCGCCGGGCGCCGGCGCGCCCGTCGGCGCGGGCGAGGCGCGCACCTTCGATCTCCGCGACGCGCTCTCGCTCGGCGAGGCGTGCAGCGACGACGCGGCGTGTGGCTCGGGCCACTGCGTGGACGGCGTGTGCTGCGACACGATCTGCGGCGGGGGCGCGACGACCGACTGCGTCGCGTGCAGCCTGGCGCGCGGCGCCGCGAGCGATGGCACCTGCGGGACCGTCACGGACACGAGCACCGTGTGCCGCCCCGCGGCGGGTGGCTGCGATCGGCCCGAGCGCTGTGATGGCGTGAGCGACACGTGCCCCGCGGACGAGCTCGAGGCCGCGGGCTTCGTGTGCCGCGAGAGCGTGGGCGTGTGCGACCCGGAAGAGAGCTGCGACGGCGAGGGCCCCGTGTGTCCGGCCAACGACGTGATGCCGGATGGCACGGAGTGCTCGAACGGGCTCGCGTGCGATGGCATGACCGATCACTGCGCCGCCGGCGCCTGCGCGGGCACGCTGCCGACGGATTGTGACGATCACGATCCGTGCACGGCCGACGGCTGCGCCGACTCGGGTGGCTGCACGCACACGCCGATCGCGGGCTGCGGCGACGCGGGCCCGGCGGGCCCCGACGCGGGCCCGAGCCCCGACGCGGGCACGAGGCCCGATGCCGCAGCGAGCACGACCGACGCTGCCGTGGCGATCGTGGACGCGGGCACGAGCGCCGGTGGCAGCGGCTGTGGCTGTCGCGTCGGAGCGTCGCCGCGCGGTGCCGCCGCCGAGGTCGGCGAAGTCGGCCTCGTCGCGCTGCTGCTCGCGCGGGCGCGTCGCAAGAGGACGAGGCGATGCCGATCCTGACGGAGCGAGAGCGGATCGGCACCAAGCTCGAGGGCAAGTACGAGCTCGACGCGATCCTCGGCACCGGCGGCATGGGCACGGTGTACGTGGGGCGGCACGCCTGGACAGGCCGCCGCGTGGCGGTGAAGGTGCTCAAGCCGAGCTACGCAGAGAACGAGGACGTGGTGAAGCGCTTCCTCCGCGAGGCGCGCGCAGCCGCGGCGCTCCATCACCCCAACGTCGTCGACGTGCTCGACATGGGCCGCACCGACGACGGCGCGGTGTACATGGTGCTCGAGCTGCTCGAGGGTGACTCGCTGGGCTCGCTCCTGCGTCGCGACGGAAAGATGAGCGCCACGCAGCTCCTGCCGGTGCTCGTGCCGATCGCGGAGGCCCTCTCGGAGGTGCACGCGCGCGGCTTCGTGCACCGCGATCTCAAGCCCGACAACATCTTCGTGGCCACGCTGCGGGGGCGGAAGCTCGCCAAGCTGCTCGACTTCGGCATCGCCAAGGCGCTCGACGATCCCGACTCGAGCACCCGCACCGGCGCGATCATGGGCACGGCCTACTACATGTCGCCCGAGCAGGCCTCGGGGCGCCCCGACGTGGGCCCGCCGACGGACGTGTGGGCGCTCGGCGTGGTGCTCTACGAGGCGCTCAGCGGCGTTCCGCCGTACACCGCCGACTCGGCGACGGGCGTGCTCGTGAAGATCCTGACGACGCCACCCGCGCCGATCCCGCGCGACGTGCCCGAGGTGCTCGCGAGCATCGTGCAGCGCGCGATGCAAGGAGATCCGGCGGCGCGCTTCGCGGACATGCGCGCGATGGCGAGCGCGCTCCGCGAGGCGGCCCGATCGCTCGGCGTCGCGCTGCCCGATCCCGTGGCGCTCGAGATCCGTACGCCCGAGGAGATCGTCCGCGCGTCCCTCGAGCCCGCCGATCCACGGATGGCCGCCGCGCGCGCCGCCACGGTGCCCTCGGTCGAGCCGTACGTGCCCTCGTCGCTCGAGACACTGCCGCGCGAGGCGCCGCGCAAGGCGGTCACCGAGGAGCCGGCTCCCCCGGCGAGCGCACCGGCCCCCGTCTCGATCTCGACCGGCCCGATCAGCCCGCCGCCCACGCACACGCAGCGCTGGGTCATCGGTGGCCTCGCTGCCGCCGTGGTGCTGTTGCTGGTGTTCCTCGTCCTCGAGCGCGCGCCCTGGGCGAGCGCGCCCACGACGAGCGCCCCGACTGGCACCGTCCCGACTGGCACGGTCCCGACTGGCACGGTCCCGACTGGCACGGTCCCGACTGGCACTGTCCCGACTGGCACGGTCCCGACGGGCACGGTCCCGACTGGCACCGTCCCGACTGGCACCGTCCCGACGGGCACTGTCCCGACTGGCACCGTCCCGACTGGCACTGTCCCGACTGGCACCGTCCCGACTGGCACGGTCCCGACTGGCACCGTCCCGACTGGCACTGTCCCGACGGGTGTGGATCTCATCCTGAGCATCGCGTGAGGAGTTTCGCGGATCAGTCTGGAATCGCGGCTTGAAAGCACGGGGCAGAGCCGGCACCGTCGGGTTGTCGAGACTCGAGGAGGTTGCCCCGTG
>JAIBCE010000141.1 GCA_019694315.1 Sandaracinaceae bacterium | reverse complement strand
CTGAGTTCGTGCGCTTGCTGAGTTCGTTGTGCTTGCTGCGTCGCGAAGCGCGCGTCCCCTGCCTTCTCCATGCCGGGCCGTCGTCAGTAGGCGTCCTGCAGGACTACGGAGTGCGTCGCGATGAGCTCGGCCTCGAACTCTTGGGGCGCCGCGCGGTACCCTCCGCGGGCCGGGTGTCGCACGACGTACCCTGTGACACGCAGCTTCTGGTTGTGGTTCACGAGGAGCTCGCGGACGAAGAGCACGCTCGCGCCCAGGTGAGCCATGCCTCCGTACGCCTCCGCGGCGGCCGGCGTGTCGAGCGGGACGCCATCTTGGGGGTCGGTGTAGATGGAGTCGTAGCGCACGCCACTGAGTGGGATGCCGAGCGTGTGCTCGTTGCAGCGCACGAGGAGTGAGTCGCCTCGCCAGCCTCGGAGGACGGGCCGCAGGAAAGCCCGCCGTGGCTCTTGCGGGGACGCGTCGAGGAGCGTCCAGCGGATCGCCGCCGCACGAACTGGTGTGATCGGGCTCTCGAACCGATCGGGGCTGACGACCACTCCCTCCACGTCGACGAACGCTCCTTCCTCACCGACCTCGCCGAGGTCTTTGCGGGGAAAGAAGCGTGATGCCCAGCTCACGACAGCGTGTCGTCAGCAAGGACGGTGGTGGGCTGCGCGCGGCTCGGGCGTGGTGTGGACCACGTGAGGAGCAGGAGGCCGAGGACGGCGAAGAGCGCGGCGGTGATCGCGTATGGGATCGTGCGGTCGGCCCGCTCCACGGCGGCCTGTCGCGCGAGCGTCTCGCTCGTGGCGATGCACTCTGCGCAGCTCGGCGCGGCGCGGGCCGCGCGCGCGAAGGAGTCGGCGTCGAGCACGCCGCTGCCGAGCATGGCGTTGGCGCGGTCGTAGACGAGCCGGCCCTCCCAGGCCTGCGCGTCGGGGCTCTCGGGGGCGATCGCGATCGCGCGGCGAAGGAGCGCGTCACGGCGCGACGTGTCGCCTTCTCGCTCGGCGATCGTCGCGTACAGGCGCGCGGCCTCCAGCGTGGCGAGCTCGGGGCTGCGGACGAGTGCATCGTCGAGGGCGGAGCGAGCGGTGTCGAGCTCCCCGCCCGCGATGGCCGCGGTGGCCTCCGCGAGCGCGGTGTGGACGTGGGCCGCGCGGGCGCTGTCGAGGCGAGCGAAGAGCTCGTCGAGGGTGCGCTCCCAGCCCCAGCTCAGCTCGGGTGCCTCGCCCAGGCGGGTCTCGTAGGTCTCCCTCGCGACCCAGATCGCGTTCTGCCGATAGCCGCGGAGGGCCTCCCTCGCGGCCTCTCGCAGCCGCCGCTGATCGGCGTCGATGAACGACGCGACCACGGGGATCGCGGAGAGCGTGTGGGTCGTGGCGTAGGCCGTGAGCACGTCGGCGAGCTCGTTGCCAGACATCCGCTGCGCCAGGGCGCCCGGATTGTCGAGATCGAGGCGATCCGTCGTCCAGCGCGCCCAGGCGCGTCCCTCCGCGTTGTCGTCGTCGGAGCGCGCGTAGATCGCGGCGGCGGCGATGCGATCGCCGAGGCGGAGCGTCACGCGGCGGCCTTCCATGCGCCACGCGTCGCCGTCGAGGCGCAGCACCGCAGGGACGAGGCGCAGCGCGTCGGTGGTGCCGAGTCGCTCGAGGCTGCGGAGGAGCAAGAGCGGCTCGGCCACGCGGACCATCGCATTCGAGCGGTCGGATTCGAGCGCGACCGAGACGCCGGGAGCGATGTCGATGACGTCGTCGGCTCGCCTCGAGCCGGCCGCGCGACGGATGGCGGTGAGGGCCTCGGTCGCGTCCTCGACCGGCGGGCGGACGCGCCTCAGACGGGCGAGCCGATCCGCGATGCCGGGCAGCGCGTCGGCCGGCAGGCTCGATAGCGTCTCGATCGCGGCTCGACGTAGCGCGGCGTCGTCCGAGGCGAGCTCGCGCGCGGTGGCGGCGAGGTCGAGCGGAGCCTGGGCGCGGGCGCTCGAGACAGTCGTCACGAGGCCCCCCAGGAGGAGCGCGAGAGTGACCGCGAGGCTCAGCCCTCGATGGTGAAGCTCGCGAATTCCCCCGTGTAGCTGCGCCACCGGGTGTCGATCTTGTCCACGCGTGCCGTGGAAGGTCCGTGCTGCGCCCATGCGAGGAAGTCCTTCACCTGGTCTTCTTCACCCTCGGCGACGAGCTCGACGGCGTTGTCCGGGCGGTTCTTGACCCAGCCGGTCAGGCCGAGACGCTTCGCCTCGCGTACGGCCGAGGCGCGGAAGTACACGCCTTGGACGCGTCCTCGGATCACCAGGTGGATCCGCTTGAGAGCCATGAGATGGGACCCTCCTACGCGAGGCAGGGCTCGCGCGGCAAATTTTCGGAGTCGCTCCCTACCGCGAATCGGGCTGGCTTGCGAACCGGACCGTTGTTGGCTAGATCGCCCGCCCTCTCTCATCTCCCGCCGGTCCACAGGGGACGCGCGCGGCGAGGCGCGGAGAGCTCGAGGACCCATGAAGGAAGGCATCCACCCGAAGTACAAGGAAGCCGTCATCACGTGCGCGTGCGGCACGAGCTACAAGACGTGCTCGACCCGCGGCTCGTTCTCCGTGGACGTCTGCTCGGCGTGTCACCCCTACTTCACGGGCAAGCAGCGCATCCTCGACACCGCAGGACGCGTGGAGCGCTTCCGCAAGAAGTACGAGAAGAAGGCCGCCAAGGCCTGAGAGACCTCGCAGCCTCGGGGTAGATCACGAGGAGCTTCGCGACGCCGGTACGCTCTCGGCCCCTGAGTGGGGCCGGCGGCGCACCGGCGTCGTTGCGTTCGTTGCGGCCGCTCGCTGGTGCGGACTCGCGCGCGCGGTTCGATCGTTACAGAGTGAAGGTCATGAGCGAAGCGCGTCCCTACATCGGCGGCCAGGCGGTGATCGAAGGGGTGATGATGCGCTCGCCCTCCGGGCTCGCCGTGGCGGTGCGACGACCCGACGGGCAGATCGTCGTGCGGGAGGGGCCTGTCGCCGGGTCGTCGGGGGCGTGGCGGAAGTGGCCGCTCGCACGCGGGGTCGTGACGCTCGTGGAGTCGATGTCGCTCGGCTATCGGGCGCTTCAATTCTCGGCGGATCAGCAGATGGTCGAGGAGGCCGTCGCGCCGTCGAGCACCGCAGCGCCGACGACGACGTCTGGCTCGGGCCCCGACGCGGGGGGCTCGCGCGTGATGATGTTCGTGTCGCTGCTCTTCGCCGTGGGCCTCTTCGTGGCGCTGCCTCAGGGGCTCGCGGCGGGCCTGTCGCGCCTGCTCGGCTGGGAGCTCGGCGTGGGTGACTTCGCGTTCCACGCCCTCACCGGTGGCTTCAAGCTGCTGGTGCTCACCGGGTACATGCTCTTCCTCGGACGGATCGAGGAGATGAGGCGCGTATTCCAGTACCACGGCGCCGAGCACAAGACGATCTACGCCTACGAGGCCGGGCTGCCGCTGAGCGTCGCGAACGTGAAGGCGCAGTCGGCGCTCCACCCGCGCTGCGGCACGACGTTCCTCGTGGTGGTGGTGGTGCTGTCGATCCTCGTCGGGAGCGTGGTGACGCCGCTCGTCCTGCCGAACGCCGAGGGCCTCGGCGGTCAGCTCCAGACGCTCGCGTTGCGCATCGCGCTCCTGCCGCTGATCGCCGCGCTCGGCTACGAGCTCCAGCGCTTCTCGGCGCGTTACCTCGCGACCGGGCCGCTGCGCTTCGTGAACTATCCGGGCTTCCTCTTCCAGAAGATCACGACGCGCGAGCCCGACGAGCGCCAGATCGAGGTGGCGATCGCTGCGATGCAGAGCGCGGTGTGGCGCGAGACGAAGGCGGGGGTGGGCGCAGAGGACGAGCGCACGGAGGTCTTCGGATCGCTCGACGGGGTGCTCGCGCGCTTCGGTGCGCACGCGGCGGAGTGACCGCATGAGTGCCGCGCGCTCGCGAGCGTGTCGATGACGGCGCGACACCTCGTGATCGGTCTCGACGGCGCCGATGTCGACGTGATCGAGCGCATGGGGCGTGCGGCGCTGCCGACGCTCTTCGCGCTGAGGGAGCGCGGGGCGTGGGCGCGGCTGCGGAGCGTCGTGCCGTGCGCGACCCTGCCCAACTGGACGACGTTCCTCACGGGCGCCGATCCGGGGACGCATGGCGTGTTCGACTTCACGACGCGCCGAGGGCCCCGCGTGGCGTTCACGGGCGGGACCGTTCGCGCGGTGCCCACGTTCGCGGCGCGCCTCGACCGCCTGGGGCGCTCGTGTGCGGTGGTCGGGTTTCCAGCGACGTTTCCTCCCGAGCGCCTCGAGCACGGCGTGTTCGTGAGCGGGTGGGACTCACCCGTCGACTTCGAGGCGGACCAGACGTACGTGCACCCACGGTCGCTGCACGCGACGCTGACGGAGCGCTTCGGACCGCTGCGCTTCGACGAGGCCGACGAATTCGTCGCGGATCAGCCGGGCTGGCACGCCTCGCTCGGCGCTCGTCTCGAGGCGCGCGTCGCAAGGCGCACCGAGCTGGCCAGCCATCTCCTCGCGATGCGCTCGTGGGATCTGTTCGCGTTCTACTTCGGCGAGAGCGACACGGCGTCGCATCACCTCTACGCGCTCTGGGACGAGAGCTCGCCGCGACATCCGTCGGACGTCACCGACGACGAGCGCGAGGGCTTCGGGCGCGTGTACCGCGCCCTCGATCGCGCGGTGGCGCGGCTCGTGGAGGAGGCGGGCGAGGGCGTCGAGCTGACGATCGTGAGCGATCACGGCTCGGGGCCCTCGAGCGACAAGGTGCTGCACCTCAACCGCGCGCTCGCGTCGATGGGGTTCCTCGCGTTTGGCGACGCCGCCACGCGTCGCACGAGCCTCCAGGGGCGGCTGCGCGCGCAGGCGATGCAGCACGTACCGCCGCGCGCCAAGCACGCGCTCTTCCATGCGTTTGGTCGCGCTCTTCCGGGGGCGCTCGAGTCACGCACGCGCTTTGCGGCGATCGACTTCGCGCGGACGCGCGTGTTCTCGGACGAGCTCAACTACTTTCCTGCGCTGTGGCTCAACCTACGCGGACGCGAGCCCGAAGGGGTGCTCGATCCGATCGACGTTCCCCGCACGATCGAGGCCCTCGAGCGTGCCCTCCTGGCGCTCGAGGATCCGTGGACGGGGCAGCCCGTGGTGCGCGCCGTGTGGCCGCGCGAGGCGCTCTACGACGGGCCGCTCGTGTCGCGCGCACCCGACCTCGTGCTCGAGCTGGCGCTCGATCGGGAGCGTCGAGCCGAAGGCGCGACGTACAACCTGATGCCCTCGGCCGACGAGTTGTCGGAGGGCGTCTTCCGCCGCATGCGCGAGGACGAGCTCCGTGGGCGCAAGGGACGCAGCCTCGCGGGGAGTCATCGAGATCGGGGACTCTTCGTCGCCGTGGGGCCTTCGGTGCGCGCCTGCGGTGAGATCGATGCGCGCATCGCGGATGCCTCGGCGACGGTGCTCGCGCGCATGGGCGTGGTCCAAGCGGAGCGCCCGGCGGGGCGAGTGCTGAAGGAGATCCTCGTGGCGCGTCATGACGCGATCCCGCTGCCCGAGCTCGCGGTGGAGGCAGCTGCCGGCGGGGAGCTCGCTCGCACCGAAGCGCGCCTCCGCGCGCTGGGCTACCTCGACTGACGGCGCGCTCCGCGCTCGCGAGGCGACCCTCAGCGGGGCTCGGTGGTGTGCCCGCTCTCGGTGTGCCCGTCCTCGGTGTGCCCGTGGTCGCTGTGCCCATGCGGCGGCAGTGAGTGCTGCTCGAGTGCGAGGCGAGCGACCACGAGCTCACGCACGCGCAGGAGCGGTGTGGGCGAGAAGCCAGTCGCGAGCAGGAGCGCAGTGAGCGCGACGGCGACGAGGCGCTCCCGGAGGCCGAGATCCGGGACCGTGAGGCCGAGAGGCTGTCGGCTCGTCCCGAGGAACGCGAGGAAGAAGCCACGGATGATGGTGATGCCGTTCAGGACCGTGACGAGGAGCAGGCCGATGGCCTCGATGGGGTGCGCGCCGAGGAGGCCGTGGATCAAGAGATCCTCCGACACGAACATGAGCGTGCCGGGGAAGCCGATCGAGGCGATGCCGAGCACGAAGAACGCGCCCGCGAGGTAGGGGAAGCGAGCGGCCACGCCTCCGAGGCGGCGCACGTCGGTGGTGCCCGCGCGCGCCTCGAGCTGCGAGACGAGAAGGAGCAGGCCCGTGCTGGTGAGGCCGAGCGCGAGCATCTGGAGGAGCGCGCCGTGGAGGCTCTCGCGGTTCGCCTCGGCGACACCCACGAGCACGAGGCCGAGCTGGCTCGTGAGCACGAAGCCGAGCATGCGGCGGAGGTCGGTCTGCGCGAGACCGAGCAGGCCGCCGTAGAGGGCGCTCGAGAGCGCGAGGTCCGCGACCCAGGGGAAGTAGTGGGCCGACGCCGCGGGGAGCAGCGGCAGCATCACGCGGCTCGCGAGGAAAGCGCCGAGGTGCGTGGAGATGAGCAGCGCGGTGATCGCGACGGGTCCGCGCTCGGCGAGCACCGGAAGCCACGAGTGGAAGGGCACGACGGCCTTGCGCACCAAGAGCGCGATCGCGAGGAGGAAGAAGATCGGGGCCTGCGCCGCGAGGTCGAGCGCGGGCTCGGGTGCGGTGAGATCGAACGGCAGGGGTGCGTGGACCGCGACGCGTGCCGAGACGATCATCGCGACGGCGACGGCGAGGGGAAGCGCGCCGAGGACGAGGAACACGCCGTAGGCGCGGAACGCGCGTGAGCGGCCCTCCCCCGGGATGGACTCTCGCAGCGCAAAGGCGCCGGGGACCAGCGAGGCGAGCCAGAAGAGCGCGAGGCAGCCGAGATCGAGCGAGGTGTAGACGCCGACGGTGGCGGCCTCGGTGAGGAGCACGGCCGGGATCATCGGACCGGCGAGCTCGCGACGAGGCGCGCCGAGCAGGAGCAGCAGCACGAGCAGCGCGGTCAGCGGGAGGAAGGGCGCCGAGAGCTCGTCGATCCCCAGGTGCCATCGTGCGGCGATGAGGGGGAGCGGTCCGGAGAGGTCCTCGATCGCCGCGGTTCCGGGCGTGAGGATGAAGACGAGCGCGAGCACTGCGCTCGTGACGAAGGTGGTGGCGGCGACCGCGAGGCCGACCGCGTGGCGTACCTTCGGCTCGGGCAGGCGCAGCGTGAGGAGCCCACCGAGGAGGGGCACGACCACGAGCAACGTGGGCCACGGGATCGAGGCGAGGAGCTCGATCACGCGTGCCCCACTTTCTCGCGCGACTCGCGGGGGAGGCTCGCCTCGGGCGTATGTGGCGTCGGGCGCTCCTGCTCCGAGAGAGGGAAGCCCGACAGCGTCGCGACCCAGCGTCGCTCGAGGCTGTCGGCGGTCTTCGCGAGCCAGATCACGGGGGCGACGACGAAGCGATCGAGCATCTCGTCGAGGAAGAACCGGTGATGCGCGAGGCGATAGAGCGCGGCGCGCGTCCGGTCGCTCAGCACGTACGACACGGGGCGCGGTCCCGGTCGGACGTCGGGGAGCGCGGCTGCCATCTCCTGGGCGTCGCGCAGGGCCGAGGGCGCACGCAGGAGCTGCAGGGTGCGGAGGAAGGCGTGCGCCACCATGTAGGCGACGACCACCATGGCGAGCGCGCCCGAGCCCGTGAGCGTGGCGAGCCCGACCACGATCGCCATCAGCCCCACCTGCGACGAGGTCGCGTAGGCGAGCGCGCTCTTCACGTCGCTCTGCACCCGTCCCGCGAGCGTCGAGGTGAGCACCGTGAGCGCACCGATCACGAGCACCGCGCTCGCGCCGATCGGGGTGGACTCGAACAAGGGTGCCGAGCGGAGCAGGAGGTAGATGCCTGCGTGCACGGAGAGGGCGCCGTAGAAGAGCGCGCTCGAGGGCGTGGGCCCTTCCATCGCCCGCGGGAGCCAGCCGCTGGCCGGGAAGAGGGCGCTCTTGCCGATGACGGAGAGGAGGATCGCGAGCGCGATGGGCGTGGTGGCGGCCGCGTCGAGATGCGTGCTCGCGTGTGGCCACGCGCCGCTGCCGAAGGCGTCCTCGAGGCTCGAGCTCCCCGTGGCCTGGTGCAAGAGCACGCCCGCCACGAGGAGGCCCACGTCGGTCACGCGGTAGGTCACGAACGCACGCAGACCGCCGCGCACGGGGCCGTCACGGAGCTGGAAGAACGTCACCAGCATGAACGACGACAGGCCCACCATCTCCCAGCCGATGAAGAGCAGGTCGTAGCTGCTCGCGAGCACGAGCAGCTGCATGCCCGCATCGAACACGCAGAGCAGCACGAAGAAGCGGAGGAAGCCAGGATCGCGATGCAGGTAGCGGATCGAGAAGCGCGTCACGAGCGCCGTCACGATGCCCGTGGTGAGCACCATCGCGATCGACAGCCGATCGACGAGCAGCGACAGCCCGAACGTGTATCCCTCGATCTCGCCGAGGTTGCCGAACTCGACCTCGAGGGCGAGCGCGTCTCTCGCGATGAAGACGAGCGTCGTCGCGAACGAGGCCACGAGCGACACGCCCACGCCGAGGCTGGCGATGAGGACGACCTCGCGCTCCTCGAGCTCGCGGCCGAGCATCCACAGCGCGCCGAGCAGGAGCGCGCAGAGCAGTGGCGCCATGGGGATGGCGATCGCCACCCAGTGCACCCACGTGGCCGACTCCACCTGGGTCTCGAACAAGCCGTTCATTCCGCGGCCTCCGCGTAGCCGGGCTCCGCGATGCGCGCCGGGCCGAGATGATGGAGCTTTCCGCCGTACCACGCATCCCAGTGAGAGACCTCGGGCAGCGGCCGCTTCTCGGGCGTGTAGGGCTGGAAGCCGTCGGGCCCGAAGACGTGGATGGCGCCGCTGTCGGGATCGATCGACACCGCGCGCACCCAGCCCTTGGTGACGAGCTCGGCGACCTCCGCGTTCTTCGCGGCGACGCCGAGGATCGTGTCCACCGAGGCCTCGATGATGGCGAGCAGGCGGACGGGCTCGTGGATCTCCGTCATCTGCTTGGGCAGGCCGGTGCGGAGATCTCCGCTCGCGCCCTCGAGGACGCCGAGCAGGGAGGCGAGGTTGTGCGGGAGCTTCGAGCCCGCGCCCCAGATCTCCGTGTCGGTGGTGGAGAAGAGATACTCGAGGTTGATGCCCGCACCGACCGGGACCACCGCGCCGAGGATGCGCGCGAGGATGCCGCCGTCGTCGTCGATGGAAGGGTCGTAGCTCACGAGGAAAGAGCGACGATCGAGGAAGAGGCCGCGCGTGAGCCCACGTCGGCCGACCACGCACGCGGCGTTCGTGGCGTGGTTGTACTCGGGCCGCGCCTGGCTCAGGTCCACGGCGCGCTCCTCCACGTGACGCAGCGCCGACTCCACGTCGGTCGCGTCCTTGGCGTGCTCGAAGCGGCGACAGCGCTCGTGTGCGCTCAGGCGACGCGCGGTCTCGAGCGAGCGACGCAGCGCTTCGAGCTCCCCTCTCAGAGCCTCCGGCATGCGCTCGGTGTCGAAGATGGTGATCGCGTCGGTGGTGGTGTCGTGCAGGCCACCGAGGAACCAGGTGCCGTCCGGGATCTCGATGCCCTCGGCGACGAGCCCCTTACGCACCTCGGGATCGTTGGCGAGCATGGCGAACGCGCGCGCGTTGGGGCCGCCGTTGCGCCCGCCGCAGGCGCCGCAGTCGTAGGCCGACTGGTGAGGGTTGTTCACCGAGGAGGCGCCATGACCGAAGAAGGCCACGAGGGGTGCGAAGCCCGACGTGAGCCCGATGTTCTCGAGCGTTCCCTTCACGCGCAGCACGCGCTCGCGGACGGTGAAGCCGCTCGGGAGCTGCGGCATCGCGAGGTCGCTGTTTCCTGGCTCTCGCTCGGTCGCCGCGGCCTCTTCGGCCCGCGCGAGCTCGAGCTTGGTGCGTGGCGCAGGCAGGAGCCACGCGGCGATCCGCTTGCCCACGCGATCGCTCCAGCGCGGGAACGAGACGCGCAAGACCAGCGGGATGATCGAGAAGAAGCCGAGCACGGCGGTGAACACCGCGCCGCGCCAGAACGAGCGCGAGGCGTCGAGCGTCTCGTAGCGCGCACGTGCCCAGAGCGCGCGGCGCAGGCGGCGGCGAGCTTCGAGGTGCGCGTGCTCCGGATCACTGGCTTCGCGCACGGCGTGGCCCGGTGTGACGACGACGGGGCAGAGCGGCTTCGCGAAGGGGTTGTCGAGCGACGTGAATTGCATCGCGACGCCGAAGAACCCGGCCACCCCGAAGGTCACGTGGTCGCGGCCCAGTGA
This sequence comes from Sandaracinaceae bacterium, assembly GCA_019694315.1. Classification (GTDB taxonomy): domain Bacteria; phylum Myxococcota_A; class Polyangia; order Polyangiales; family Sandaracinaceae; genus JAFLCL01. The sequence goes on along the minus strand of JAIBCE010000141.1, from coordinate 8,911 downwards.
CTCGAAGTGTCGGCGGATGCCCTCCTCGCGATCATCGATGCAGAACGACACCTGGAAGCGGGGAACGGGCGAGGCCGGCGCGGCCGGCAGATCACGGTTGTGGGCGACCGCGGCGACGACCTCGCGGAGGTGGTGGTGCTCGTAGGCCTCGTGGAACGTGCGCTGGCGTGTCGTGCGATCGAAGGCCTCGATCGCGTCGAGCAGCTTGGTCGCGCGATCGTCGGTGCTGTCGGGACGATCGAACGCCGCGATGTCGTGGGCACGCAGCTCGAGGCGTCGCGCGACCTCGAAGAGCTGGAACGCGCGGACGAGTGCCTCGTCGGCCTCCCGCGTCGCGTGGTCGGCCTCGCGTCTTCGGAGGAGCCGGGCGCGAAGACCTGGCCCGTCGGCCGCGACCCCGAGCGTGCGCGCGGCCGCCCGGGCCGCGGCGAGATCGAGCGCCAGCCGCAGGACGAGCAGCTCCTCGAGCGACACCGGTGGCGCGTCGGGCGAGCGATCGTCCGGGTTGGCCTCGAGGCGAGCGATCATGCCCGCGAAGCCGGGCAGCTCGAGGAGGTGCCGCGTGATCACGCGATCCAGCGGACCCTCGGCGTGGTCGTGATGGGCCGCGTGGGCTCGCGACGGGGCTTCGTGGCTGTCATGCGTGTCGACGTGGGAGCTGTTGCTCGCCCCATCGCCGCCATAGCCGAGCTCGGTGCAGAGCTCGGCGATCTGTTCCCGCACCGCGGTGACGCCGCGCGCCTGCATCGCGCGGATCGAGGCCGTCGCCGCGCTCCAGACCTCGTGCTGGAGAGGCTGCCCCGACTCGAGCACCTCGAGCGCACAGGCGAGGATCCCGCGCTCGCGGCCAGGCATCACCCAGCGCGAGATCCCCTCGTCGAGGTACGCGATGAGGAAGCGCTGCAAGAAGGCGTTGGGCACGCTCGCGGGGTCCGTCGCGCCGAGCTCGACGAGCAGGTCGCGGACCGTGGCCTCGCGGGCGTGGCGGTGCCGGGGCTTGGCCTTCACCACGCGCGTGCAGGCGTCGAAGAGCGCGCGGCCCTCGGGCGCATCGAGCACACCGATCTCCTCCATCGCGAAGCGAATGGCCGAGGGGACGGCCTCGATCGGATGCAGGAGCATGAGGCGCTCGACGTCTCGCACCTCGAACGCACCGATGCGCTCGTTGCTGCGGTCTCGGTCGCGCTGGTCGAGCGCGTGACCGAGATCCACCTCGTCGATGCGCCCACCCTCGAGCTCGCGGCGATAGCGCTCTTCCGACAGGTAGCACTCGGCATCGTGCAGCGCGCTCGCGGCGGCCGTCGCCTCGTGGAACGGCATCGACTGGTACGCGTGCAGCGTGTTGTGGTGCACGAACACGCCGATCGGCCCCTGCGACGGAAGGACGTGCCGCGCGTGGGCCACCGCGAGCTCCACGTCCGCGAGCCGCGCGCCGGTCGCGCCTGATCGTTCGGACAGCTCGCGCGGGGTGGCAGCGCCTGATCGTTCGCCCAGCTCGCGGGCCTCGAAGGAAGCGGTCGTCGTCATGGGGCCGGGGGGACGAAGCACTCGAAGTGCCAGGTCCTCCGGAAGCTGATTCTTGGCCCGAAACCAGGAGCGCGGTGGACGAACGTGGGGAGATTTACCTCACACGGGTGAATCACCCGAGCGTGAGAAGTCTCCAGGAGCGCCTCAGGCCGATCTTCTGGGCGATTTCGCGGGGACCGCTTCGGCACGGAGGCTGCTGTGGCGGCTCCGACCATGAGCGAGCCCACGCCTCCGACGAACGACGCCAGCACGCCCGCGACCGCGCTGACTCCTCGCGACCGATGGATCAGCGACGTCCGCGCCGGCTTCATCGTGTTCCTCATCGCGCTGCCCTTGTGCCTGGGCATCTCGATGGCGAGCAACTTCCCGCCGATCGCCGGCATCCTCACCGCGATCATCGGCGGCATGGTCACGGTCTTCTTCGGGAGCGCGAAGCTCACGATCAAGGGACCGGCGGCCGGCCTGATCGCGATCGCCCTCGCGGCGGTCACGGAGCTCGGCGAGGGCGATCTCACCACGGGCTACCGCCGCGCGCTCGCGGTCGTGGTCGTCGCGGGCGTCATCCAGATCATCTTCTCGCTGGTCCGGGCGGGCGTGCTGGGCGACATCTTCCCCACGTCGGTCGTGCACGGAATGCTGGCGGCCATCGGCGTCATCATCTGCAGCAAGCAGATCCATACGCTCCTCGGCGCCTCGCCGGCGCCCGCCGAGCCGCTCGAGCTCCTCATGCAGGTGCCGCACAGCGTGATGACGATGAACCCGGAGATCTTCCTCATCGGGCTCATCTCGCTGGCGCTCCTCATCGGCGTGCCGCTGATCAAGCACCCGCTCGTGAAGAAGGTCCCCGTGCCGATGGTCGTCGTGGTGGTCGCGATCGGCCTCGGCTACGTGTTCGACCTCGAGCACGAGCACCACTACCACCTCTGGTCGCACGACTACGTGATCACGAGCCGGTCGCTGGTGACCCTGCCGGAGCACCTGTCGAGCGCCATCGTGTTCCCCGACTGGTCGGTGGTCACGAGCGGGACGTCGATCAAGTTCATCGTGATGTTCGCCCTGGTCGGCTCCATCGAGTCGATGCTCAGCGCCAAGGCCGTCGAGACACTGGATCCGAAGAAGGAGCGCACCGACATCAACCGTGACCTCCTCGCCACGGGCGTCGGCACCACGATCGCGGGCCTCATCGGCGGTCTCCCGATGATCTCGGAGATCGTCCGTAGCTCGGCGAACATCAACGCGGGCGCGCAGTCGAAGTGGGCCAACTTCTTCCACGGCTCGTTCCTCCTGCTCTTCGTCGTCGCCGCGCCGTGGCTCTTGCATCGCATCCCCACCGCGGCCCTGGCGGCGATGCTCATCTACACGGGCGTCCGCCTCGCCTCTCCCAAGGAGTTCCAGCACGCGTGGAAGATCGGCCCCGAGCAGCTCGTGGTGCTCTCGACGACCGCCATCGTGACGCTCCTGACCGATCTCCTCGTCGGTGTCGGCGCCGGCATCGCGATGAAGATCGCGATCCACATGTACAACGGCATGTCGATCACGGAGATCTTCCGCCCGAAGGTCGAGGTGATCGAGCAGGGCAACGTCACGACCATCCGCGTCGCGCACCAGGCGGTCTTCGCCAACTACCTCACGATCAAGCGTGCGCTCGACGCGGTCCCCGCCGGACGAGAGGCCGTCATCGATCTCGCGCACACCCGCCTCGTGGATCACACCGTGCTCGAGAAGCTCCACATGCTCGAGGCGGAGTGGGCGCGCGCGGGTCGCAAGCTCCACATCGCGGGCCTCGACGAGCACGAGCGCGCGTCCAAGCACCCGCTCGCGATGGCGCGTCGCACGGCGTGAGCGAGCCGGTCGCGCGTCACTTGCGCGCGACGGCGGGCAGGAACACCTCGAACGTCGTGCCCTTGCCGAGGGTGCTCTCGACAGCGACCCAGCCGCGGTGGTCACGGACGATCCCGTCGACCACCGCGAGCCCGAGGCCGGTGCCCTCGCCCTCGGCCTTGCGCGTGAAGAACGCCTCGAAGAGACGCGGCATGTCCTCCTCGGCGATGCCGCTGCCCTGATCGGAGACGGAGATCACGACGAAGCGTCCGGGGGACGCGTTCGATCCGGGCGGCGGCGTGGCGTCTCGCTCCGAGACGCGGACGCGCACCAGCCCACCGTCCTTCATGGCCTGGAACGCGTTCACGAGGAGGTTCGTGAGCACCTGGAGGATCTGCTGGGCGCTCGCATCCACGCGCGCGACTGTGCCTTGTCGCTCGACGACCACGTGCGCGCGGGCCTTTCGAGCCAGGGGCGCCAAGGTCGCCTGCGCGGACTCGGCGAGCTCGACGAGATCGACCGTCCTTCGCTCGCTCTTGCGGCGCGAGAAGTCGAGCACGCCTCGGATCGACTTCGTCATCTTCGCGGCTTGTTCGAGGACCGTGCGCGCGCTGTCCTTGACGGCGTCGGGCACTCCGGGCTCCTGCTCGATGAGGCGCGCGTGGCCGCTCACCACGTTGAGCGGCGTCCCGAGCTCGTGCGCGAGCTGCGAGGCGAGCTGACCCACGGTGCGGAGACGGTCGGCGTGACGGAGCTGCTCGAGCGCCTGCGTTCGCTCCACCTCGCTCTCGTCGAGGGCCTTGCGCGTGGTCTCGAGCTCCTGCGCCATCGCGTTCATCTCCTTCGCCAGATCAGCGACTTCGTGGGCGCCTTCCAGCTGCTCCCGGGCCGAGAGCTCACCGCGCCCGATGCGTCGCGCGAGCGAGGCGAGGCGCACGAGGGGGCGCCCGACCTGTGCGCGCACGAGGAAGAACGTGACGAAGGCGGCGACCGTCGCGAGCGCGAGCGATTGCATCCCGAGCGAGACGAGGCCGATGCGTCGGAGCAGGCCCGTCACGGCCTGCGGCTCCGCGAGCTCGATGGCGACGACATCCGGACCGCGGTCGAGCGGGATGTAGGTGAGGATCTCGTCCTCGTGCACGCCCACCGCGATCTCGCCGCGCTCGAGCTCTCCCCTCACGCCAGGCAGGGATGGCGGCGGGAGCTCCTCTGCCGTCGGGGACACCAGGCGCGCCAGGATGTGGCCCTCGGCCACCTCCGAGCGATCGAGCATCGCACGGGCTTCCTCCATGGCGTCGCCGTCGCCGTGCTCCTCGAGCAGCGCTGCGTGCAGCGCATGGGCGAAGAAGCGCCGGTCGCGCAGCGTCGTCTCCACCAAGAGGCGCTGCTCTTCGTCCACGCGGATCGCGACGCCGACTCCGAGCACCAGGACGAACGTGGCGACGAGCGAGAGCCAGAGGCGGATCGCGATCGACATGCGGACGACTCTGGCCGAGTCCGACGCTGCATTCCACGACGTCGCGGTGCGGATCGCCCCCCGCGATCCGTTTTCGCCCCATCGCCAGCGTCGTTCTCCCCGTGAATTCGCTGGAGATGCGCTGGCACGTGGAGTGCTCCGTCGCGTCGACGAGAGGTGGACGCATGGACGGCCGACCGCGTGGGACCGTGATCGTCGTGGACGATGTAGAGGCGATGCGCGATCTCATCATCGCGTTCCTGCGCAAGCTCGACGCCTCCCTCACGCTCGTGGCCGCGAGCACGGGCCACCAGGCGCTCGCGATCGTGGAGTCGTATGCGAGCCTCGGTCCGGACTCGAACGAGCGCGTCCTCGTGATCTCCGATCTGCGCATGCCGGGCCTCGACGGGATGACCCTGCTCGGCACCCTCGCCGCATCGCCGCATCGCGTGGACGCGATCCTGATGACGGCGTTCCCCGACGACGGCGTGCGCGAGCGGGCACGAGAGCTCGGCGCGCTCGCTTGCTTCGAGAAGCCGTTCGATCTCGATCTCCTCGGCGACGTGGTCCAAGAGGCTGTCCACGGCGTCGGCCCTTGAGGCCACGATGCGGCGCTCTCTCGCGTCCCGCCTCTGGATCGCGTTCTCGCTCTGCACGCTCGTCGTCCTCGGTGTGACCGGGATCCTGCGCGTGGCGGCCGAGCGCGAGGTCGTGGCGCGCACGATGGTGCGCGATCGCCGCTTCTTCGGAGAGTCGTGGCTGGTGCTGCTCGCGCACGCGCCTGCCGGTGAGCTCGATCAGATGGTCTCCGCCCTCGCTCGTGATCCCATCGTCGAGGCACAGCACATCCACGTGAGCGTGGACTCTCGAGAGGCAGCGCACGACCGGGCGCGCGCGATGCCCGTGCACCAACGCGAGCGACTCGAGCGGGGGCGCGTCGCCGCCGCGGTGGTGGGTGATCGGCTGCGCACGCTCATCCCGGTGGCGCGCGTGGGCGACGACCTCCTCATCGAGCTCGACGAGCCGCTCGACGTGGGTGGTCACCTGGCCATGGTGCATCGCGCTTCGGTGCTCGCGAGCTCGGCGGCGCTGCTCATCGTCTCGGCGATCGTGCTCTGGGTGCTCGTGCGTCGCCTGGTGGCTCGGCCGCTCGAGGCGCTCGGTGCTCACGCCCGCGCGGTGGGCAGCGGTGAGCTCGACATGCGGCTCGACCTGCCCGACACCACCGAGCTCGGGGCCCTCGCCGACGAGATGAACGCCATGACGGATCAGCTCGCGGCGGCCCACGCAGCGCTCGCGCGGCTCGACGCGGACCGTTCGCAGCTCCAAGAGTCGCTCAGACACGCCGATCGCCTGCGGACTGCCGGCCAGCTGTCCGCGGCGCTGGCGCACGAGCTCGGCACCCCCCTCAACGTGGTGATCGGTCGCGCGCAGCTGCTCGAGCGCGACGAGGGCGCGAGCGCGTCGGGGCGGCAGGGGGCGAGCGTCATCGTGAGCGAGGCGAAGCGAATCGCGGATCTCGTGCGGAGGCTGCTCGGGTTCGTGCGTCGGAGCGAGCACGAGGCCGAGCGCGTCGAGGCCGTGGGTGCGACGCTCGCCCGCGCGATCGACCTCTTGATGCCGATGGCCCGCAGGCGCGCGATCGCCCTCGCTCTGGAGGCCGAGGACGCGACGGAGCTTCGCGTGCTCAAGCCCGACGAGCTGGTGCAGATCGTCACCAACCTCGTGGTCAACGCGATCCAGGCGTGCCCCGACGGAGTGGGCGTCGAGGTGCATGCCCGGCGGAGCCCCGGAGGCCGCGACGGCTCTCGCATCGGCGTGGCGCTCGAGGTCGTCGATCACGGTCCGGGCATCGATGCGGCGATCCTCCCGCACCTCTTCGAGCCCTTCTTCACCACCAAGCCGGGCGATCAGGGCACGGGCCTGGGGCTGTCGGTGGTGCGAGGCATCGTGGACGAGCGCGGTGGGACCCTCGAGCACGATGTCACTCCGGGCGGTGGCGCGACGTTTCGTGTCTGGTTGCCGGCGATGCTCTGAGATGCCGAGAAGCGTGAGGCGTCCTGGGCCACACGTCCGATCTCGCCCCAGCCACGCGTTCACACACTCGCCCGCGCGAGGATGCGCGCGTTCTCACGCGCAGACGCAGCGGTACGGCGCATGCTCTCTCGGGCACCGCACGGTCCTTCACGGCCGTGCGCCTCGGTGAGTCGCCGAAGAGGAGGTCGCCATGTCCCGCACGGCTCTCGTCCACACGCTCTCGATGCTCGTGACGGCGCTGGCGCTCGCCGTGGCCGCGAGCGGTTGCGGTGCCTATGCGCGACGCGGCTACTACGGCTACGGCAACGGTTACGGCTATTCAGGCTACGGCTACGGCTATTCAGGCTATGGCTACGGTTCTTCCGGCTATGGCTACGGTTCTTTCGGCTATGGCTACGGTTCGTACGGCTACGGCTACGCGCCGAGCGGCTACGCATATGGTCCCGCGTACGGATACGGCGCGGGTTACTACGGCGGTGGCTACGGCGGCTATGGCGGCGGCTACGGTCGGCCGGTCCAAGTGCCGCGAGGAGGCCCGCCGGTGGTGGTGCAGCCGGGGCGTCCGGTGGGGCCCGCTCCGGGCCCGGTCATCGTGCGGCCCGCGTCGCCGGGGCCTCGCTTCGGTGGGGGAGCGGTGATGAGCCCCCGCGTCTTCAGCGGAGGCCTCGGCCACCATCGCTGACGCGTCACCGTCGCGACGCCCGCTCCACCGTCTCCAGCACTGCCGAGACCACGTCGAGGTCGACGGGCTTCGCCAGCACCGCGGCCGCGCCGAGAGAGAGCGCCTGTCGCGCGATGGCGTCGTCCATGAAGCCGGTCATCACCACGACGGGCGGCGGCCTGCTGCGGCGCATCGAGGCGAGCACGTCGAGGCCGCTCCGTCCCTTCATGCGCACATCGCTGAGCACGATGTCGGGCTGCTCGTCCTGAGGCGCGGCGAGCAGATCGAGGAGCGCGGCGCCGTCGGACACGCGATCGACGGCCCAGCCGCGCCGGCTGAGCGCCTCGACGAGGACCGCAGCGAGCGCGTCGTCGTCCTCGGCGAGCAGGACTCGATGCGTGGCGCCGGAGGGGATGCCTGGCAGCGACGGGGAGGGATCGAGGGTGTGCTTCATGCGCGCGAGCTCCGCGCTCCGCCGAGCATCGGTCGTGCCTGCCGACGGGCTCGCCCCTCGCGCGCGTGAGTGAGGAGCGTTGGGCCATGTGGGCTCGCGGGTCGGACGCGGGGACGTGGGGCGTCCGCCCTCGGTGGGGAGAAACGCCCGGTCGCGCCGGGTCTCGGGCGTGGGAAATCCCTCATGATCGAGCGGCACGACCACTGCACAGCGCCCCCGCATGCGTGTCGTGCGTTCCCTTGCGATCGAGGCGTGGTGCCTCGCATGCCTGTCGGCGACATCGCTCGGGTCGGGCTGCGGCAACGGTCACGCGCGGCTCGAAGACGAGGCGGCGGCGGGGACGAGCTCCGTCACGCCCGAAGGGGAGATCCTGCTCGCGCCCGAGGCCCGTGGCTTCGTCCGCGTGGAGGTCGCGGCGAGCAGCCGCGGCGTCTCGAGCTTGCGGGTGCCTGCGCACATCGCCTATCGAGACGGCACGGTCGCCGAGGTAGGCACGCCGGTCGCTGGCCGCGTCACCGAGATCGCGGCGCACATCGGCGAGGTCGTGCAGGCGGGTCAGCCCCTGCTCGTGCTGCGCTCTCCCGATGCTGCCGCGGCACGCGCCGAGCTCGCGGCCACGCAGGCCGAGCTGGAGGCGGCGCTCGCGGAGGCGCGGCGCACGAGCGAGATGCTGGCGCGCGGTGCAGGCTCCGAGCGCGAGCGACGGGAGGCCGAGCTGCGCGTGGCGGAGCTCGAGATCGCGCACTCGCGCTCGCGCACCGAGGTCGCGATCGTCGGCAGCGGCTCGGGCGGCATCGTCACGCTCCGCGCCCCGATGGCGGGCGTGGTTCTGCGGCGACGCGCTGCGATCGGGATGACGGTGGGCCCCGGCGATGCAGAGCCGCTGCTCGAGATCGGCGATCCCGACGCGCTCGGTGTCACGGCAGACGTGTTCGAGCGCGACGTGAGCCAGGTG
>JAIBCE010000140.1 GCA_019694315.1 Sandaracinaceae bacterium | reverse complement strand
ACGGGAGGCCGAGCTGCGCGTGGCGGAGCTCGAGATCGCGCACTCGCGCTCGCGCACCGCGGTCGCGATCGCCGGCAGCGGCTCGGGCGGCATCGTCACGCTCCGCGCCCCGATGGCGGGCGTGGTGCTGCGGCGACGCGCTGCGATCGGGATGACGGTGGGCCCCGGCGATGCAGAGCCGCTGCTCGAGATCGGCGATCCCGACGCGCTCGGTGTCACGGCAGACGTGTTCGAGCGCGACGTGAGCCAGGTGCGTGAGGGCGCGCCGGTCGAGGTCTCGTTTCCCACCTCCGACGCGCCCTCTCACGGACGCGTCGCCTATGTGGCGCCGGCCGTGACCGAGGGCATGCGAACGGTGCCCGTGCGCATCGAGCTGGACGCGCTGCCGCCCGACGCGCGTCCCGGTCTCTTCGGTCGCGCCTCGATCGGGCTCGTCGACGAGGGCATCTCGCTCCCGTCCTCGGCCGTGCTCGTGCGGGACGGTGATCGCACGATCGTCTACGTCGAGACCGGCGAGGGTCGGTTCGCATCGCGCGACGTCGAGGTGGGTCCGTCGCACGACGGCCGCGTCTACATCGCGCGCGGCGTCTCGGTGGGCGACCGGGTCGTGGTCGAAGGCGCGCTCCTTCTCGACGGCACAGCCGATCTCCTCCTCTGAGCGGCGCACGCACGCCCACGCAACGCCTCATCGGAGCACCATGCTCACCCAGTTGCTCGACCTCTCGGTCCGGCGGCGCATCGCCACGCTCGTCGCGGCGCTCGTCGTCGCGGCCCTCGGCATCCGCGCCTACCTCGACACGCCGATCGAGGCGTTCCCGGACGTCACGAACCTCCAGGTCAACGTCATCACGCAGATGCCGGGGCTCGCCCCGCCCGAGATCGAGCGGCAGATCACCATCCCGCTCGAGCGCGCGCTCAACGGAACGCCGGGGATGATCCAGATGCGGAGCGAGAGCCTCTTCGGCCTCTCTCTCATCTATCTGACGTTCGAGGACGGAACCGACTCGTTCCGTGCGCGCGTGCTCGTCGAGGAGCGCATGCGCAACGCCGAGCTGCCCGAAGGGGCGCTCGCGGAGCTCGGCCCCGACGCGACGCCGCTCGGCGAGATCTTCAACTACCGGATCGTGTCCGCGCGCCACACGCTCGGCGAGCTGCGCTCCGAGCAGGAGTGGAACATCGGCCCGCGCCTTCGCCGCGTGATGGGCGTGGCCGACGTGGTGGGCCGCGGCGGCTTCGTGCAGGAGATCCACGTCGAGGTGGATCCGGCGCGCCTGGCGGCGTGGGGCCTGACGATCGAGGACGTCGAGGAGACGGTCGCCGCCGCGAGCCGCAACACGGGCGGCGGCTTCCTGCGCTCGGGCGAGCAGCAGATCGTCGTGCGCGGCGTGGGCGCGTTCGCCGCACCCGCCGACATCATGGCGGCTGCGATCGAGGCCGACGAGGGCACGCCGGTGACCATCGGCGACGTCGCGCGCGTGACGCTCTCGCACGTACCGCGACAGGGCGCGAGCGGCTTCGGCGAGAGCCGCGAGAGCGTCGAGGGCGTCGTGTTCATGCGGCGCGGCGAGAACCCGTCCGTGGTGCTCGACGGAGTGCACGCGGCCATCCACGAGCTCAACCACGGCGGCCTGCCCGAGGGCATGCAGGTCGTGCCCTTCTACGATCGGACGCGCCTCGTCGAGCGCACGCTCGAGACCGTTCACCACTCGCTCATCGAGGGCGCTGTCCTCTGTGTGGCCGTGGTCTGGCTCTTCCTCCGGAGCCTCCGCGGCTCGCTGGTGGTGGGCGTCGTGATCCCGCTCTCGCTGCTCGTGGCGTTCATCGGCCTGCGGCTCATCAACCTGCCCGCGAACCTCATCTCGATGGGCGCGATCGACTTCGGCATCCTCGTGGATGGCGCGGTCATCCTCGTCGAGAACGTCGTCCATCGCATGGAAGAGGAGCCGCCACGCACCGTGGGAGAGCGGCTGCGTCTCGTCGTCGGCGCCGCGCGCGAGGTCGCGCGTCCGACCCTCTTCGCGATGTCGATCATCGTCGCAGCGCTCATCCCCGTGTTCAGCCTCGAGCGCGTCGAGGGCCGCATCTTCCGCCCGCTCGCGCTCACGTACTCGTTCGCGCTGCTCGGTGCGCTCCTCTTCTCGCTCACCGTGGTGCCGGCCCTCGCGGCCGTGTTCCTGCACCCCGCCAAGCGCGATCCGAAGACGGGCGAGCACCCCCACGGCGGCGAGCCTCGCTTCGTCACGCTGCTCCGCAAGGGCTACGAGCGCGCCACGCGGTGGCTCCTCGGCCATCGCGTCGTGCCCGTGCTCGTCGCGCTCGCGATGCTGGCGGGCGCTGCGGTGATCCTCCCGCAGCTCGGCACGGAGTTCCTGCCCGCCCTCGACGAGGGTGACTTCGCGGTGCTCGTGGAGCTGCCGACCTCGGCGTCGCTCGAGCGTGGCCAGGACGTCTTCCTCGAGGTGCGGCGGCGGATCCTCGCGTTCCCCGAGGTGCGCGAGTGCGACACCAAGCAGGGGCGGCCCGAGGACGGTACCGACAACGAGAGCGTCAACATGGGCGAGACATTCGTGCACCTGCGCCCGCGCGAGCAGTGGCGTCCCGGGCTCACCACCGAGCAGCTCCAGGACGAGATGCGCGCGTCGCTGCTCGAGATCCCGGGCGTCCGCGCGAGCTTCTCGCAGCCGATCCGCGACAACGTGGAGGAGGCGATCAGCGGCGTGCGCGGCGCGGTGGTCCTCAAGATCTACGGCACGGATCTGATCGAGATGCGCACGCTCCTCTTGGCCGCGCTCGATGCCATCGAGCACGTCCCCGGCGTGATCGAGGCCTCGCTCTACCGCGACCGCATGGTGCCGCAGCTCGAGATCCGCCCCGAGCGCGAGCGCCTCGCCCGGGCTGGCGTGTCGATGGACGACGTGCAGAGCACGATCGAGATCGCGCTCGCGGGGCGCGTGGCGGGCGCCGTGTGGTCGAACGAGCGCCTCGTGCCGGTGCGGATCCGCCTGCCCGAGAGCGAGCGCTCCGACACCGGCCGCATCGGAGAGCTCACCGTGGCGGCAGGCGAGGCGCGCGTGCCGCTGCGCGCCCTCGCCGACATCGTGCTCGCGCCCGGACGCTCGTCGATCGCGCGCGAGAACAACTCCCGCGTGCTCGCGCTCAAGTTCAACATCGAGGGGCGCGATCTCGGCTCGGTCGTGCACGACGCGATGGCCGCGGTCGATCGCGCGGTGGATCTGCCCGACGGCTATCGCCTCGCGTGGGGCGGCGAATTCGAGAACCAGGAGCGCGCGATGAGGCGCCTCGCCATCGTGGTGCCCATCGCGCTCGCGGTGGTGCTCGGCCTGCTCTTCGTGGCGCTCGGCAACGCGCGCGGCGCCGTCACCGTGCTCCTGGCCATCCCGAGCTCGCTCGCTGGCGGCGTGTTCGCGCTCGCGCTCACGGGGGTGCACCTCTCGGTGAGCTCGATGATCGGCTTCATCGCGCTCCTCGGTCAGGTGGCGCTCGCGTCGCTCCTCGTGCTCGGCGCCATCGACGAGAAGCGCAAGGCGGGGCTGCCGCTCGTCCAGGCTGCGCTCGCGGGCGCGGTGTTGCGCTTCCGTGCGGTGCTCATGACGGCGCTGCTCGCCGTGATCGGCCTCGTGCCGATGGCCGTGTCGACCGGCACGGGCAGCGAGACGCAGCGTCCGTTCGCGCTCGTCCTCATCGGCGGGCTCGTCACGACGTGTCTCGTCGCGCTCTTCGTGCTGCCTGCGCTCTACACGTGGATCGCGCCCAAGGAGCTGCCTGATCCCAAGCACGACGACGTGGAGGTGGAGCCGTGAGCCGGGCGATGTCGAAGACCCTCGGGCAGTGGGCCCTCGTGCTCGCGGCCGTCCCCACGCTGGTCGTCTTCGGCGTGTCCGAGGCGCGTGCCCAGTCCCGTGCCCAACCGCTCACGCTCGGTCACGCGCTCGAGGCGATGCGTGCGCAGCATCCGTTGCTCGGCGCGGCCGACGCCGAGATCGAGGCGGCCGACGCCGACGCCGTGGGCGCGGGCCTCTGGACCAACCCGGTCCTGGATGCGTCGTACACGCCGGGCGTCGTGCAGTCGTCCTACGATCCGTCGGGCTACATCTCCTGGGGCATCACGCAGTTCTTCGAGGTGTCCGACACGCCCGGCGCACGCGCCCGCGCGGCACGCCTGCGCGAGGACGCCACGCGATCCGATCGTGACGCGCTCGCGAACGAGCTGTCGATCGAGGTGGAGCAAGCCTTCGTCGACGCGTGCAACGCCCTCGCGGTGCGCGAGCTCTGGCGCACGCGCGTCGAGATGCTGCGCACGGTCGGTGCGATCGTGGAGACGCGTGTCGGCGCGGGCGCCGCACCTCGCTACGACGCCTCGCGCTTCGCCATCGTCTTGCGCAGGGCCGAGACCTCACTCGGGCAGGCCGAGGCCGCGCTCGCCACGTCGCGAGGTGAGCTCCGCGCCGCGATCGGCCCTGGTGTCGCGGAGCTGGAGGGCGATCCGGTGTGCGAGGGCCTCGGGCCGCCGGACCTGCCGAGCCTCGAGACCCTGATCGCGCAGCTCACGGATCGCCCCGATCTCGTGGCGGCTCGCTCGCGCGCGTCCGCGGCCGACGCCACCACGACGGTGGCCTCGCGCGCCGTGCTCCCCGGCTTCGGTCTCCGCCTCGGCGGTGCGTTCGGTCAGGGGCCAGGTCAGGTGGATCTCTATGCCGGCGTGGTCCTTCCGCTGCCCGTGATCGACTATGGACAAGGGACGATCCGCGCGGCGGAGCATCGCGCCTCGAGCGCGCACCGGCAGGTGGAGTCGCTCGAGATCAGCTCCGAGGCACGTCTGCGCGGCCTCTACCAAGGCGCCGTCGTCGCGCGTGAGACCGAGAGCGCCACGGCGAGCTCGCGAGGCCGATCCACGGAGATGCTCGACGAGGCGCGCGCAGGCTACGAGAGCGGTCAGTTCTCGGTGCTCGAGCTCGCCGACGCCTTCGACGCGTGGGGAGAGCTCGGCCTGCTCACGCTCGAGGCGTCGCTGGCGGCGCGGCATGCAGAGCTCGATCTCGCCCGCGAGCTCGGACGCTCGCTCCGAGGAGGTGTGCGATGAGCACCGTCGTGACCAGGGAAGACCCGGCCGTGGAGCGTCCTTCGACCTCCCCGATCGGGACCGGCCTGCCCGCAGACGAGCCGCTACACTCTCGCTGGATGACCGAACCGGCCAACGTGCTCCTCGTCGAAGACGATGCAGCGCTGGCGAGCCTCGTCGAGCGGGGCCTCGCGCAGCGCGGATTCCGCGTGACCCGCGCCGCGAGCGCCGAGGCCGCGCTCGAGACCTCGAGAGAGCAGAAGTTCGACACCGTCGTGTCCGACGTGCGCATGGATCGCATGACGGGCCTCGAGCTCTGCGAGCGCCTCACACTGGAGCGGCCCGACGTCCCCGTCATCCTCGTCACCGCGTTCGGCGATCTCGACACTGCGATCGCCGCGATCCGTGCAGGCGCGCACGACTTCCTCCCCAAGCCGTTCGAGGTGGAGGAGCTCGCGCTCCGCGTCACGCGCGCCACCGAGCTCCACGCCCTGCGCGTGGAGGTGAAGCGCCTGCGGAGCGCGCAGGACAAGCCGCGCATCGACGACATGATCGGCGACTCGCCCGCGATGCGGCGCGTCTTCGCGCTCATCGATCGCATGGCTGCCACCGAGGCGCCGCTCCTCGTCACGGGCGAGACGGGCACGGGCAAGGAGCTCGTCGCGCGCGCCGTGCACGCGCGCTCGGATCGGGCCAAGGGGCCGTTCGTCGCCATCAACTGCGCGGCCCTGCCCGAGAACCTCCTCGAGAGCGAGCTCTTCGGCCACACGCGCGGCGCGTTCACCGACGCCAAGAACGCGCGCGCCGGCCTCTTCGTCGAGGCCAAGAAGGGCACGCTCTTCCTCGACGAGATCGGAGAGATGCCGCTGTCGCTCCAGGCCAAGCTCCTGCGTGTGCTCCAGGAGCGCAAGGTGCGGCCCATCGGCAGCGATCGCGAGCTCGAGGTGGACGTGCGGATCGTGTCGGCGACGCACCGCGATCTCGAGGGAGAGATCGCGGACGGCCGCTTCCGCGAGGACCTGTACTACCGTCTCAACGTGGTGCAGATCGCGCTGCCGCCGCTGCGCGAGCGCGGCTCCGACGTGCTCGTGCTCGCGCACGAATTCCTCCGCAAGATCGCCGAGCGATCCAAGCGCCCGGTGGCCGGCATCGCGGCCGATGCTGCGCGAAAGCTCGTCGCGTACTCCTGGCCGGGCAACGTGCGCGAGCTCGTCAACGCGATGGAGCGCGCCGTCGCGCTCGCGGAGTACGACGAGATCACGGTCGCCGATCTGCCCGAGAAGGTGCAGGCCTTCGAGCCCAAGCACGTGCTGCTCGCGTCCGACGATCCGTCGGAGCTCGTGAGCCTCGAGGAGGTCGAGCGACGGTACGTGCTCCGTGTGGTCGAGGCCGTGGGCGGCAACCGCACGCGCGCGGCCGAGATCCTCAAGGTGGATCGCAAGACCCTCTACACGCGCCTCAAGGCGTACGGCTGGCGTCCGAGCGAAGCGCCGTGATCGAGGCGCTCTCGCGCGTGGAGGCCGCACCGCTGCGTGCGGCCGGTGCGACGCGGGTGCGCGACTGGCTCGCTCGCTCCCTCGAGGCGCTCTCGCGCGAGGCGCACGTACGTGGCCAGCCCGAAGCTTCTCGCGTGTCGACCGAAGCTCCGCTCGACACGCGACATGCTCCGCTCGATCCCAGCACGCTCGGCTCGCTGCTCTCGCCCGAGGTGCTCCGGGACGCGATCGAGACGAGCTGCGAGGTCCGCGGCGAGCTCGCTGCGGCGCAGGCGCAGCTCGCCGGTCGTGCGCCCGTCGGTCGCGTGGGGCTCGTGTTGCCGGGCAACGTGGAGACCGCGATCGTGCGCCCGCTCGTGTGGGCACTGCTCGCACGCGACGCCGTGGCGATCCGTGTCTCGTCGCGCCACGCGGGGATCGCGCCTCGCCTCCATGCGCAGCTCCTCGCGCACGATGCCGAGCTCTCGCGCGCCGTCGCGGTGCTGCGCACGGCGCGCGAGGATCACGACGCGCTCCGTGCCCTCTCACGCTGGGCCGATCGCCTCCACGTGTGGGGCAGCGACGCCACGGTCGCCGAGCTCGCCCGCCTCACCGACCGCGAGCTCATGGCGCACGGCACGGGTCTCTCGCTCGCGCTCGTGACGCGCGAGGCCGCTGCCCGCGCCGATCGCCTCGACGACGCGCTCGCGCGCCTCGCGCTCGACGTGGCCCGCTACGATCAGCGGGGCTGTCTCTCGCCTCAGGTCTGCCTCGTGGAGGAGGGTGGGGCGATCGAGCCCTCGCGCTGGGCGCGTGGCCTCCACACCGCGCTCGAGGCGCTTGGGCCGCGCTTCCCACGCGGCGCGATCACGCCGGAGGAGCGCGCCGCCGAGCGCCTGCATCGTGACGCCGCGCTCGCGATCGGTGCCGAGCTCTGGGTGGGCGCCGACCACGCGGTGAGCCTCGAGCGGGGCGCGATCCGGCGCTGCCCGACGGTGCGAAACCTCGCCGTGCACGTGATGTCTCGCGCCGAGATCGTGGGCCTCGCGGCGCGCCTCGGCCCACAGCTCAAGAGCGTCGGCGTCCTCGACGACGCGGACGTCGCGCCGGTCTCGGCGTGGCTCGGGACGCGCGCCCACGTCGTGCCGTTCGGTCGCATGCAGACGCCGTCGTTGCTGGCGCCGGCCGACGGCGCTCCGCCCTGGCACGGCCTCGTCGCATGATGGAACAGAGCGCCACTCACGCGCGTAGGATCGCGTCGTGACGCTGACGCCCGCCGACGAAGAGAAGTACCTCACCGTGCTCGCGATCACGCACTACGTGATCGCCGGGCTCGTGTTCCTCATGGGGTGCTTTCCGCTCCTCCACTTCACGCTGGGGCTCGGCCTGCTCTTGGGCGACTTCCCCCCGAGCACCACGGGCGATCCGCCTCCCGAGGGGCTGCTCGACATGATGGGCGGCTTCTTCGTGGTGATCGCGGGCACGATCATCGCGCTCGCGTGGGCCGGCGCCGTGGCGATGGTGGTGCTCGGTCGCTCGCTCCAGACGCGCCGACGTCACACGTTCTGTCTCGTCGTCGCGTTCGTCGAGGCGATGTTCGCGCCCGTGGGCACGGCGCTCGGCGCCCTCACGATCCTCCTCCTCGTCCAGCCGAGCGTGCGCGCGCGCTTCGAGGGCGAGAAGGTCGATCCGCCGACGAAGGCACCGACCGAAGGCTGAGCAGAGCGCGGAGACGGAACGACGCGAGCCCGGGATCGCGCGGATCCTGGGCTCAGCGAAGGTGCTCAGCGAAGGTGCTCAGCGAAGGCGCTCAGCCGAAGGCGCTCAGCCGAAGGCGCTCAGCCGACGGAGTCGGAGCCGTACTGCACGATCGGGTTCCACGGGCCCTGGCCCGCGCGCGGCTGCCAGTTGTGCCAGATCTCGTCGCCCTTGCCCCAGTAGAAGAGCTCGAGGCGGCCATCCTGGTTCTGGCCGATCGCGAAGTCGGTGGTGTGCTCGCCGAGCACCTCGTCGTCCGTGCCCCAGTCGCCGTTCGCGCTCGCCTGGAAGAAGTTCTTCACCTGGCCGTCGCCATCGACGAAGAAGAGCTCGAGGCGACCGTCGCGGTTCTTGGCCACGTCGATGCGACGCGCGCGCGCGCCCAGGCTCTCGAGGCCGTGCCACTGGCCGTTCGGGCTCGTCTGCCAGTCGTGCCACACGAGGCCGATCGGATCGCGGAAGAAGACCTCGAGGCGGCCATCGGCGTTGCTGCCCACACGCAGCTCCACCGCGCGGCCCGGCAGCGTCTCGGCGCCGTGCCAGTCGCCGTTGGCCACGGTCTGCCAGTCGTGGAGGAGCGTGCCGTCGCCAGTCGCGTAGAAGACCTCGAGCGTGCCGTCCTGGTTGCGACCCACGTCGAGCGCCGTGCACGTGCCGCAGCTCGTGGCGCAGAGGCGCTCGGCGCCGTGCCAGTCGCCGTTGGGCGTGAGCTGCCAGTCGTGCACGAGGCAGCCCTTGTCGTCGATGTAGAAGACCTCGAGGCGTCCGTCCTGGTTCGACGCGACCGACACGGTCTGCGCCTTGGCGCGCGCGCCCTTCTTCGACTCGCCCTCCACGTGCAGCGCCGCCGCGCCCGTCCACTTGCCGCCCGGCTCGCGCTGCCAATCGTGGAAGAGCTCACCCTCGGGCGAGACCCAGAAGGCCTCGAGGCGACCATCGGCGTTGACGCCCGTGGCCACGTGGACGGCCTTGGCGGCGAGCGTCTCCTCGTTCGACCAGAGGCCGTTGGGGCTCTTCTGCCAGTTGTGGCGGAGCGTGCCGTCCTTCGCGACGTAGAACACCTCGAGGCGACCGTCGCGGTTCAGGCCGATGGAGATGGTTCGCTTCGTCGTCATGAGAGGAGCCTCCTTGGTCCTCTCCTTGTCGCAAATGGCCCGTGCCCACGCAAGCGCGCTCCCACACTCCCGGCTCCTCGTTCGAGGTCGCGCGAGCCCGTGTCGCGCCCATGCCGCGGTGCGGCGTGGGTAACCCGGCTTGACGAGGCGCGGCTCGCGGCTACGCCTTGTCGTCCAAGACGCACGACGTAGGAGGTCCATCGTGTCGATTCCCGAGAGCGTGACGGTGTGCGAGTGCTGGGCTCGCGACGGCTTGCAGTCGATGCCCGTGCTCGTCCCGACCGAGCACAAGATCGAGATGATCGACCGCATCACCGCGGCCGGCTTCAAGAAGGTGGAGGTGACCTCCTTCTCGCATCCGAAGCTGCTCCCGCAGTTCGCCGACGCGGTCGAGGTGCTGCGCGGCATCCAGCGGCGCCCGGGCGTCTCGCACCTCGTCCTCATGCCCAACGAGAAGGGCTTCGATCGCCTCGAGACCTGCCAGAAGGAGGGCTACGGCGCCGACGAGATCATCCTCATGATCTCCTCGAGCGCGAAGCACAACCTCCTCAACTTCCGCATGGATCACGAGGAGGCGATGAAGGAGCACGCGCGGATCATGAAGCGCGCGCACGCGCTGGGGATCCGCATCGTCGGCTGCGCCGGCACCGTCTTCGGCTGCCCCGTCGGCGGCGACGTGCCCATCGAGGACGTCGTGAAGATCACGCGCTTCTACCTGGAGGAGGGCGCGCAGACGATCATGCTCGGCGACACGACCGGCATGGCGAACCCCGTGCTCGTGCGGCGCCGCATCGGCGAGCTCAAGAGCCTCTTCCCGCGCGTCGACTTCATCGCGCACTTCCACGACACGCGCGGCACCGGCATCGTGAACTCGGTCGCGATGCTCGAGATGGGCGTGCGCTACGTCGACACCTCGCTCGGCGCGATCGGCGGTCAGCCCGCCACGGGCGCGGCCAAGTACTCGGCGGGCTTCACGGGCAACACGTGCTCGGAGGATCTCGTCGCGCTGCTCGAGGAGATGGGCGCACGCACGGGCGTCGACCTCGACGTGATGCTCGAGGCAGGGCGGCGCGCCGAGGAGGTGCTGGATCAGCGCCTCCGCTCGAACGTCGTGCGCAGCGGGCGCGTGATCCATACGGAGTCCTCGCCGGTGAAGGAAGCGGGCAAGTCCATCCCGCCGCGGGCGATGGAGTGAGAGCGCGAGAGAGGTCGATGGGGGACCCCCGAGCCGTCGGGTATCATCGGCCTCGATGATGCGCTGGATGGCTCGTGGGTGGCCGCGTCTGTGGCCCTGGCTCCTCGTGCTCGCGTGCGTGCTCGTGGCGGTGGCGGGCGAGGCCCAGTGGACCGGCGGCAGCGTGGGCGGCGGCGACTTCTCGAGCGGGGGCTCGTCGTCGGGCGGGAGCAGCGACAGCGACTCGAGCTACGGCGGGGGCAGTGGTGGCGACGTCTTCGCGGCGATCGAGTTCTTCGTCTGGCTCTTCCGCGTGAACCCGCTCCTCGGCTTCGCGGCGCTCTTCGCCCTCTTGCTCTACGGCATCTGGTCGGCCAACCGGCAGGCGGGCGCGGCGGGGCATCAGGACAGCGGCTCGGTCGGCTCGTCGGTGCCGTCGGCCACGTCGCGCCGATGGTTCGAGGTCGATCTCACCGAGGTCCGCATCGCGCTCGACGGGCGGGCGCGCAGCTACCTCCAGCGTGAGCTCATGGAGCAGGGCCGCCGCGCCGACACGCGCACCAAGGCCGGCCTCGTGGCGCTCCTGCGGGTCGTCGTCCGCGCGCTCAAGCAGAGCTCCTCGGCGTGGATCTACGCGGGCGCCAAGAATTTCCGGCCGATGTCGTCGATCCTCGCGGAGGCCACGTTCAAGCGGCTCGCGGGCGAGGCCCGCGCCAAGTTCACGCACGAGCTCCTGCGCAAGGACGCGAGCGGCCTCCGCGAGGGTGAGGGGCACGGCGTCGTGCGCTCGGCGGAGCGCGAGGGCGAGGGCGTGGTGCTCGTGACGCTGATCGTCGCGGCCAGCCGCGAGATCAAGGACTTCGAGGCCACGAGCGTCGCGGAGCTCGTGAACGTGCTCGACGATCTCGCGGCGCTCACCGACCAGAGCCTCGTCGCGGTCGAGATCAGCTGGCTCCCCGCGGAGGAGAGCGATCGCATGAGCACCGCCACGCTCGAGGCCCTCCATCCCGACATGAAGAAGCTGCCCGGCGCGACGGGCGGTCGTCTCTTCTGCACGTACTGCAAGGGTCCCTTCGCGGCCGAGCTCCCGAAGTGCCCGCACTGCGGCGCACCGCGCGAGCCCGCGAGCAGCTCGGCCACGCCCCCGCCTGGATCGGCCTGACGCGGGTCACGAGCTTGGGTGACGCGCGGCCTCTCAGGCGCTCCGTGCGGCGCGCGTCTCGCGCACCACGCGCGCGCCGTGCTTGACCTGGGTGAGGAGGAAGCGCGCGAGCGCCTCCTCGCGCTCGGCGTCGGTCATGTCGCCGTGTCGTCCGTGCGTCGCCGTGTAGAGCGTGATCGCCGTGGCCACCGACACGTTCAGGCTCTCGACGAAGCCCACCATCGGGATGCGATAGACGCCGCTCGCGCGGGCGCGGAACACCTCCGACACGCCGCGGTGCTCGTTGCCCACGACGATCGCGGCCTTCGGCACCTTCGCGAGATCCTCGGGGCTGAGCGTGCCCTCCATCGCGGCGACGAAGATCTGGTAGCCGCGCGCGCCGAGCGCGTCGCAGCAGGCCTCGGCGCTCTCGTGCGCGTGCATCTCGAGCCAGCGCTCGGTGCGCCGGCTCACGTGCGTGGAGATCGCGAACGGATAGCGCCCGGCCACGGTGTGCACCTCGTGGCATCCGAACGCATCGCACGAGCGCAGGATCGCCGCGCCGTTGTGCGGATCGGAGAGGCCGTCGAGCACGGGCACGAGCGAGCGCGTGCGGTGGGCCAGCACCGTCTGGAAGCGCGCGAGGCGCTCGGCCGTGACGAGCGGCGAGAGGATCGCCACGACCTCGCCCGCCGCGCAGGGCAGCGGATCGCTCGGACCGATCTCCTCCACCTCGGGGACGTCTCGCTTCACGGCTCCTCTCGCTCCGCGGCGGTCGCTTCGGCTGTCGTCTCCACGGGGCGCGGGTGTAGCAGAACGCGGCCCGCGCGCGTCCGGCTCGAATGAACGACGGTTCACTCGTACCCTTGGGTGCATGCCCACCCTCGTGCACAAGGTTCGCAAGGCCCTCACCGCGCAGGTCGCCGTGGGCGTGGATGAGGCCTTGAGCAAGGTGATCTTCAGCCGGAGCGAGCGCTCCAAGCAGGCCTCGGCGGCCGAGTCGCTCGGCCCTCGCGAGCGGCTCGCGCGCCTCGCCGAGGTGGAGGCCACCTACGCGCCGTACCTGCCGGACCCGGACGCGTTCTTTCCCGTGCTCACGCCCCCGCGCTTCGACGAGGCCTTCGTGCGGCCGATGGGGCCGAACGGGGTCGTGACGGATCTGAGCTGGTCCTCGCCGCTGCCGCCGCTGCACCTCGATCCCGCGCTCACCAAGCGCCTCGAGTCGCGCGCGCCGGTGAACGAGATCGCCCACGCGCGCCTCTTCCTGCACCGCGACGGGCCGCGGCCCGCCATCATCCTGCTCCACGGCTACCTCGGCGGCGACGTACGCGTCGAGGAGCGCGCCTTCCCCGTGCGCTGGCTCTTCGATCGCGGCCTCGACGTGGCGCTCGGCCTCTTGCCGCATCACGGCAAGCGCGGGGTGCGCGGCAAGCGCCCGCTCCTTCCTGCGAGCGATCCGCGCCTCACGATCGAGGGCTTCCGCCACGGCGTGGTGGATCTGCGCACGCTCGTCGCGTTCCTCCGCAAGCGCGGGAGCAAGGCCGTGGGCGCGATGGGCATGAGCCTCGGCGGCTACACCACGGCGCTGCTCAGCACCGTCGAGCCGCTCGACTTCGCGTTCCCGATGATCCCGCTCGCGTCGATCGCGGACTTCGCGCGCGATCGAGAGCGCCTCGTGGGCACGGCCACGCAGCAGCGCGAGCAGCACGAGGCCCTCGAGCGTGCGCACGCCGTGGTGAGCCCGCTCGCGCGCCCCTCGAAGGTGCCCGCCGACAACGTGCTCGTGCTCGCGGGGCAGGCCGATCGCATCACGCCGATCGCGCACGCGAAGAAGCTCGCCAGTCACCTCGGCGGCAAGCTGATCGCCTTCCACGGCGGTCACATCCTCCAGGCCGGTCGCGACGAGGGCTTCCGCGAGATCGCGCGCCTCCTCGGCGCCCGCGGCTGGCTCGATCCGCGCTGATCCGCGCTCAGCGCGCGGGGCGCTCGCCCAGGCGGATGCCGATCACGAGCGTGCCGCCCATGAAGTTCTGGCCAGCGAGGAAGAACGGATCGCCCGGCGGCGCGACGATCTCGAGCAGGGGCAGGTAGTCCTGCTGCTCGGGCCGGTTGATCGACACGCGCACGCGATAGCGGCCCTCGGGCGTGATCGACTCGAGCGCGAGCTGGAGCACGCGTCCGTTCGGGAGCGGCACGTTCTGCGGCTGGCCCACGGTGAGGTGGATCGTCGGCCGCGCCAGGAGCTGCATCGAGTGGAAGCCGTTGAAGGGCGGCTGCCGCAGCGCCTGCATCGACTGGAGCGCGGGATCGACCTCGCCCTCGCGCTCGCTCGCGAGGATGACGAGCACCTCGCCGCTCACCTCGCTCGGCACGTGCTGCACGGTCTGCCCCGCGTACACGGGCCCTCGCGTCGGCTGCGCGTCCGCGCGCAGCGGGACGATCGCGAGCGAGAGCGCGATCGTCGCGAGCGCGAGGAGGCGGCCAGAGGGCGAGTGGACGAGGGGTCGGTGCATCGTCGTTCTCAGAGATTCGCCGAGTCTTGGCCCGGATCGTCCTGGCTCGGAGCCTCGTCGGGGCTCGTGTCATCGGAGCCTGCGGCCTTGTCGGCCTCATCGGCGAGCCACACCACCGCGTAGCGCGAGCCCTCGGTCCCCTCGACGGAGAAGACCGTGCCCACGTTCGAGCCGAAGTCGACCGAGATCACCTCGGTGCGGCGGAGCTGCTCGTCGGCGACCGGATCGAAGATGGGCGCGAGATCCTCGGTGCCGCCGTGATCCTCCACGGCCACGACGGGATCGGGCGTGGGTCGATCCTCGCCGGGCCCGAAGTACGCGATCGCCGCTGCCGCCGCGGCCGCGAGGCCGCTCACGACCATGATGATCGAGCGGCGCTGGCGCACCTGTCGCTCGCGGCGCTTGGTCTCGTCGTCCCGATCGGCGGTGGCGCGCTCGATGCGCTGCAGGAGATCGGGCGGCGCGCTCTCGGCGCGCTCGGCGGGGCGCTCCACCTCGCTCGCCCGCGTCTCGCTCGCGTCCTTGGAGGCGCTCTCGCTGAGGCCGCCCTGGATCACGCGCAGCGCGGGGCGGCTGGCGGCCATCGTGATCTTGGGCGCGCTCGCGCGCGTCTCCACCTCGGCGCTCTCTGCGCCCTCGATCCGTGCCGCGATCTGAGCCCACGCCGCGTCGGCGTCGACGGGCTCGCTCTCGTCCGAGGTGGCCGCGCGCACGAGCGCACGCAGATCTCCCAGCGCCTCGAGCTTGAGGCGCGTCCCCGACGAGATGCGCGGATCGCGCGCCGCGCTGGCGAGCAACGCCGCGCGCTCGTCCGCCGTGAGATCGCCGTCGAAGAGACGGTGGATCTCGCGGTCAGCGGGCCCCGTGGTGGGGTTGGGACGGTCGTTCTGGGTGGGGGGGGACATGGTCGTACCTCGATCGGCTCATTCTTCGATGTCGAGATCTCCGTCGACGTAGCCCTTCAGGGCCTCTTGCATCTTCTTCCGCGCGTGGAACAGGCGGCTCATGATCGTGCCCTTGGGCACGTCGAGCGCCTCGGCCATCTCCTCGTAGGACATGCCCTCGATCTCGCGGAGCAGGATCACCTGGCGGTGGTATTCGGGCAGCTCGGCCAGCGCGGCCTGCACGCGCTCGAGCAGCTCGCGTCGGATCACCGCCTTGCGCGGGTTCTCGTCGAGGAGGCGCGACACGATCGCGTCGTCGCCAGGCTCCTGGCTGTCGCGACGCCCGTCGTCGAACTCGACGGGCTTGGCGGTCTTGCGTCGCCGCAGCTGATCGATCGCGAGGTTCATGACGATCCGATAGAGCCAGGTGTAGAACGACGAGCTCCCCTGGAAGCTGGGGAGGTGGCGGTGCACCTTGACGAAGCCCTCCTGCACGCAGTCGAGGGCGTCGTGCCGGTTCTTGAGCACGCCGAAGGCCACGGCGTAGACGCGCTTGTGGTAGCGGTCGAAGAGCTGGCGAAACGCGCCGTGATCGCCGCCCTGCGCCCGCCGCACGAGCTCGGCGTCGAGCTCGCGATCCTCGGGGCCGTGATGAAGGACGCGCGCGTCGTCGGGGACGAGGTCGTCGAGCAGCAGCTCCGAGACGCTGCGGTCGTCCCCAGGAGACGACGGCTCCTCGCCGGGCGAGGACGGCTCCTCGTGATCCGGATCGCTCGAGCGGCTGTGCTCCGAAGGCTCATCCAGGCCCTCAGACGCCGCGGGACCGGCCCCATTCACAGCAAATCCGGGATCTTCGTCCACCGGGCGCCGGCCCTTGCGCCCCGAGGCCTTCGGCGACGCCGCCGCCTCGACCTTCGTCGACGTCGGCCGCTCGGCCGACTCGCGGCCGGCCGATTCGCGGGGGGACTGCGGCATCGTCGTCCGTTTGTACCACAGACCCGCCGCGTGCCCGCCGAACCGGGTCGCGAGGCGGATCGCGACACTGTACATACGGCTCCCATGGAGACGCGCCTCGACCTCACCTCCCTGAACGAGCCGCAGGTCGAGGCCGTGCTGCATGGTCCCGGGCCGCTCGTGGTCTTCGCGGGGGCCGGCTCCGGCAAGACCCGCGTCATCGTCCACCGCATCGCGCACCTCGTGCTCGACCACGGCGTGCCGGCCTGGCGCATCCTCGCCGTGACCTTCACGAACAGGGCCGCCGGCGAGATGAAGGAGCGCCTCGACCGGCTCGTGCCCGGCGCCGCGCGCGACCTCGCGGTGGGCACCTTCCACTCCACGTGTGCGCGCCTGCTACGCCGTCACAGCAAGGAGCTCGGCCTCTCGCGCGACTTCGCCATCTACGACGACGGCGATCAGAAGGCGATGATCTCGCGCGTCCTCAAGGACCTCTCGCTCGACGAGAAGCGCATCCCGCCGAAGATGGTCGCGGCCATCATCAACCAGGCCAAGAACGAGATGCAGGGCCCCGAGGACGTGCCGCTCACGGGCCTCGACGCCGAGCGGATCCGCGAGGTCTTCCGCGAGTACGAGAAGCGCATGGGCAAGGCCAACGCCCTCGACTTCGGCGACCTCATCTACCAGATGGTCCGCGCGCTCGAGGCCAACGAGGCGCTGCGCATGCAGCTCGCCGGGCGCTTCGCGCACCTCCTCGTCGACGAGTTCCAGGACACGAACCACGCGCAGTTCCGGCTCGTGCGGGCGCTCGCCTCGGTGCACCGGAACCTCGTCGTCGTCGGCGACGACGACCAGTCGATCTACCGATGGCGAGGCGCCGATCGCAGGAACATCCTCGACTTCCGCCGCTACTTCCCCGACGCGCAGATCGTGAAGCTCGAGCAGAACTACCGCTCGACCAAGCGCATCCTCCGCGTGGCGCACGCGGTCATCGAGAAGAACGTCGATCGCGAGCCCAAGCAGCTCTGGACCGACAACCCCGACGGCGCGAAGATCAAGGTCCTGCGCTGCGGCTCCGAGCGCGACGAGGCCGAGATCGTCGTGCGCGCCGCGCGCGAGCTCTCGAGCGAGCGCAAGCCGCTGCGCTCGCTCGCCGTGTTCTATCGGATCCACGCGCAGTCACGCGTGCTCGAAGAAGCGCTGCGCGCGGCCCGCATCGCCTACCGCGTGGTCGGAGGCGTCCGCTTCTACGATCGCGCCGAGGTGAAGGACCTCCTCGCCTACCTCCGCCTCGTGGCCAACCCCGAGGACGACGTGTCGTTCCTCCGCGTGGTGAACGTGCCGGCGCGCGGCATCGGCAAGACCACGGTCGATCGCCTGCTCGACGACGCGGCCACGCGGGGCACGGGCGTGTGGGAGGCAGCCAAGCGCGCGGCCCACGGACAGCAAGGCAAGAGCGGCTCGGCGATGGGGCGCTTCGTCGAGCTCGTCGAGACGCTGCGCGCGAAGGCCCCTGCGCTGCTCTCGGCGGCGCCTGCCGAGGGAGCGCGTGAGGCGATGGGCCTGGCCGACTTCGCGCGCCTCGTGCTGACCGAGAGCGGCTACGAGAAGGCGCTCAAGGACGAGAACACCGCCGAGAGCGACGCGCGCCTCGAGAACCTCGCCTCGCTCGTGGGCTCGATGCAGGAGTTCGAGGACTCCGAGGGCGACGATCGGCCCTCGGTCACGTCGCCCTCGCTCGGCACGCCCGACGACCCGCCGGCGATCGCACCGGGCCTGCTCACCCGCTACCTCGAGACCGTCACGCTCCAGAGCGAGCCCGAGGAGGCGAGCGGGGCGGAGAAGGATCAGGTCACGCTGATGACGGTGCACGCGGCCAAGGGGCTCGAGTTCCCGCGCGTGATCGTGGTCGGCCTCGAGGAGCAGCTCTTTCCGTTCCGCGGCGTGAGCGATGGCGAGGGCCCCGAGGAGCTCGAGGAGGAGCGTCGCCTCGCGTACGTCGCGTTCACGCGCGCCGAGCAGTCACTCACGCTCACGTGGGCCACGAGCCGCTACGTCTTCGGCAACCTCCGCCTCGGCACGATCTCGCGCTTCCTCGACGAGCTGCCGGTCCAGGACATCGAGCAGCGGGGCGAGGGCACGAGCGTGCGGCCGCACGGCGACGCGCCCTACGGACAGCGGAGCGTCGGCTGGGGCGGCTACGGCTCCGGAGGCGGGAATTACGGCTCGGGAGGCGGGAATTACGGCTCCGGAGGAGGAAACTACCGCTCCGGATCGGGCCAGTACCTCTCGGGAGGCTCCGGACACCCCCCGCCCTCGGGCTACGACAAGGGCTCGCTGCCCCGCGAGGGCTCGCTCGAGTACGGCGACGGCTTCGAGCGGCGCTCCCTCCGCGGCGTGACGCCCGTGCGGCACGAGCCTCCGAAGGAGAAGGAGGTCGCCGGCTTCAAGAAGGGCATGAAGGTGCGCCACGTGCGCTACGGCGTCGGCAAGGTCCACAGCGTGGAGGGCGGCACGCCGCCCACGGTCACCGTCGACTTCCCCGGACACGGCACCAAGCAGATCGTCGCGAAGTACCTCGAGCCCGCGTGATCGGGGGCCCCGGTCACGCGGCCCCGACCTCGAGCGTCACTTGATCGGCGTGGCCTTGAGCGCGGCCTTGCCGTCCTTCACGTAGACCGTGAAGCGCACCTTCGAGGTGCCGTGCGCCTGCTGGATCTTCTCCTGGTTCTTCCGGAGCGTCTCCTTGAACTTCTCGTAGGTGAGGCCCGCCACCGGCTCGCCACACTGCTGCTTGGTGGCGATGAACTGCTGGTAGGTCTCCTTGAAGTGCGCCTCGTCGGTGCCCGCGATCGCCGCGAACGCACCCGTCGCCGACTGCTTGATCAGCTCCTCGGGCACGCGCGAGACCATCGTCTGTCCCTCGTCCTCTTCGTCGTCGAGCGGCGAGACGGGCGGCGGCGTGGGCATGGGCGCGCGCGGGGCCTGCACCGGACCGCTGCTGGCGGCGCCCGAGACGCCGACCCCGATGAGCGTCGAGGCCAGGGGCGAGCCTGCGAGCGAGGGCGGGGGCGGCTTGGGGGCCGCGGGCGCG
>JAIBCE010000139.1 GCA_019694315.1 Sandaracinaceae bacterium | reverse complement strand
GCGGAAGAACTTGCCGCGGCTCGCATACGTGAGCGTCGCCTTGGCCTCGCGCACGAACGCGTCGGTCACGTCGAGCATGTGGTTGAGGCCGCGGACCATGCGCGCGATGTTCGGATCGTCCTCGATCACCGGCAGGCGGTGCTCGAGGTCGCCGGCCGCCACGCCGTCGCACACGTCCGCGACGCGCGCGGTCCACTCGCGGAGGAGCCGCACCTCCGCGCGGAGCGCCGCGAGCTCGGCCTCCTGCGAGGCGACGCCGCTCGAGGACCCGCGAACCGAAGAGCGAGAGTGATCGTGCGTGAGTGTCATGTCAGGCCTCGTTTCCGGTCTCGAGAGCGAACATCAGGGCGTCGTACTCGACGCCCATGTCGGCGAGCTTCTTCTGGAGGAGCGCCCGCGAGGCGGCGATCTGCTCGCGCTTGCCGGTCACCTTCTGCTCGGCCGCGAGCAGCTCCGTGTAGATCGGCTGCACGATGTCGACCGCACGTCGGTTCGGGACACGACGGCTCGAGTGGAAGCCGATGATCGAGCCATCCGCGCTGAAGGTGGGCGTCACGTGGGCGAAGACCCAGTAGTGATCGCCGTTGCGCGCGAGGTTCTTCACGTAGGCGAAGATCTCGGAGCCCGACTGCAGCGTCTCCCAGAGGAGCGCGAACACGACGCGCGGCATCTCGGGGTGTCGGATGATGCTGTGCGGCTGCCCGAGGACCTCCGACTCCTTGTACCCGGCGACGCGCAGGAACACGTCGTTGGCGTACGTGATGCGGCCCGCCGTGTCGGTCTTGCTCACGATGATCTCGTCATCGCGGAAGGTCCGCTCGATGCCCGTCGGCATCGTCGGCCGCATCGGATTGCCCCAGGTCTTGGTGGTCGTCTCGCTCATCCTCGCCTCCGTCATGCAGGTGACGCTGGGCGTCAGCCCCTCGGCGCTCGCCCCCGCGATCGGGCTCGTCAGCGCCTGGAATTCTCGTGTTTCGCGGACACGAAGCGCGTCCTCAGCAAGGCTCGGTCCAACGCTCGCGTGATCTCCCTCAGTCCTCTGCGGGGATCGGTCGATACGAGGTGGCATGACCGTGCGGGCCGTCCCCTCCCACCGACCGAAGCACGGCTCGTCGCGCACGCTCGAGCCCCGCGCGAGCGGGCTGCGACCGACGCTTCCGCTGCCGCAGGACGGCGAGGGGCCCGACCGCGGCGAGTCTCTCGTGCCGGGTGAGCTCGCGGACCGAGAGCGCATCCAGCGCCTCGAGCGCCGCGCGGCGCAGACCGAGCGACTCGCCTCGATCGGCACGATGGCCGCGGGCATCGCCCACGAGATCAACAACCCGCTCATGTACGTGCTCGCGAACACCTCGTTCGGCGTCGAGACGCTCGACAAGCACGTCGAGACGCTGCGCCGCATGGAGGACGCCGGCACGCACGGCCTCGAGGCCGCGTTCGGTGAGCTGGCGGAGCTGCGCGCGGCGCTCATCGAGGCGAGCGAGGGCGTGGAGCGCGTGCGCACGATCGTCGCCGACCTGCGGCGCTTCGCGCGCGCCGAGGGAGTGTCGGCGAGCCACGTCGCCGTCACCGACGTGGTGGTGCGCGCTGCGCGGATGAGCGCGGGCGTGGTGGCGCCTCGAGCACGCCTCCGGACCGAGCTCGGGCGCACGCCCGAGGTGCTCGCGAACGAAGGCATGCTCGTGCAGGTCCTCACGAACGTGCTGGTCAACGCCGCCGAGGCGATGGGCGATGGCGCCAAGCCGGGCGAGATCCTCCTCCGCACGCGCACGAGCCGCTCGGGTGAGGCCGTGCTCGAGGTGCTCGACGACGGCCCGGGCTTCACCGACGAGGCGCTCGATCGCCTCTTCGATCCGTTCTTCACCACCAAGCCCGTGGGCGCGGGCACGGGGCTGGGCCTCTCCATCTCGCACGGTGCGGTGCGCGCGATGGGCGGCCGCATCACCGCCGACAACCGACCCGAGGGAGGTGCGATCGTGCGGATCGTCTTGCCGCCGGCCCCGGCGCGCGCGTCCGAGCCCCCCACGTGTGACGAGCCCTCGGGCGCGAGAGACGCCGTGATCTTGCGCGACGTGTCGCATCGCGCGCGGGTGCTCGTCGTCGACGACGATCCGATCGTGGGTCGCGCGATCGTGCGCTCGCTCCGCACGAGCGCCGACGCGCAGCCGCTCACGAGCGCCAAGGACGCGCAGGCGCTGCTCGCGACCGGTCGCAGCTTCGACGTGATCCTCTGCGATCTCATGATGCCCGAGGTCTCGGGCGCCGACCTCCACGCGTGGATCTGCGCGCACCGCCCCGACCTCCGGGAGCGCGTCGTCTTCCTCTCGGGCGGCGCCACCACCGAAGAGGCGCAGCGCTTCCTCGACGCGTGCGCCTCGCCGTCGCTCACCAAGCCCGTGCCGGTGCAGACGCTGCGCGAGCTCGTGGCGCGCTACGCGCGGAGCCCGGAGGCGACGCCGAGCGAGTGAGCGACACGACCGCTCGGCGCGCCCGGACGCGAGGGTGTACCTGCGAGGTACGCCGTGACCTGCGAGGGGACACTCGCTCCGATCGACGCGGCCGATTCGCGCGAAATTCCAAGCGATCCTGGGCGATCGGGGGCTCGGAACGCGCGTTGCTGAAGGGCTGCTCATGTCCCCGCGCACCCCTCTCTCGCTGCTCGCGTCGTTGCTCGTGCTCGTCTCGGTCGGCGCCTGCGAGGGCCGCCTCGGCTCGGCCGATCGCGGCGTGCGATGGGCCGCCGCCTCGGACGCGGGGCTGAGCGACGCAGGCCGCATCGTGCTGAGGTTCGACCGCGACGCGGCGATGCCCGACGCTGCGCTGCCGGACGCTGGGCTGGCCGATGCGGGGCTGGCCGATGCGGGGCTGCCGGGCGCGATGCCCGATGCGGCCGGCCCGCGCGTGGACGCGGCCGTGCCACCGTCGTGCACGCCGAGCTGTGCGGGGCGCGCGTGCGGCAGCGACGGCTGCGGCGGCTCGTGCGGCAGCTGCGGGAGCGGTCAGGTGTGCAACGCGAGCCAGCAGTGCATGCCGAGCGCGCCGAGCGGGGGCACGCACACCGTCACGATGTGGGGCGCGTCGTGGTGCGGCGCGTGCGCTGCGGCGCGTGCGTTCTTCGCCGCGCACGGCGTGACCTACACCGAGCACGACGTCGACGATCCCGCCGAGGTGGACGCGCTCGTCCGGCGCGCGGGGGAGCTCGGCTATCCGATCTCGGGGTCGGTGTCGCTGCCGGTCCTGGTGATCGACTCGACGATGACCGAGGGCTGGAGCGAGGGACGCGCCCGCAGCCAGCTCGGCCTGTGAAACGCCACGAAGGAGGTCGCACGATGATCGGTGCAGCTCGCAGTCTCTCTCGGTCGCTCGGGTGGGCCTGGGCGCTCGCGGCCCTGGGTGTGCTCGGCATGGTGACCACGGCCCACGCGACGGTGATGGTCGAGGTGCCGCTCGAGCGGCTCGTCGCGGAGGCCGACCTCGTCGCGCACGCCCGCGTGATCGCCACCGGTGCGAGGCTCGTCCAGAACGCGCAGGGGCACTTCGAGCCCCACAGCGTCGCGATCGTGCGCCTCCTCGAGGTGATCGCGGGGGCGCCCCGCGCGAGCGAGCTCGTGATCGACGAGATCGGCGGCGAGGTGCAGGGACGCGCCATGCGGATCGCGGGCACGCCCGAGTACCGCACGGGCGAGGAGGTCGTGCTGTTCCTGCGCGAGCTGCCGGGCGGCGAGTACCGCACGTACGCGATGGCGCAGGGCGCGTTCGAGGTGCTCCCGGCCGTGGGCAGCGCCGAGCGCGTGGTGGTGCGCGACACGCGCACGCTGTCGATCGCTCGCTGGTCCGCGGGCGCGATGACCCTCGATCACGGCACGCGCGCGGAGATGCCGCTCGCGAGCTTCCTCGACGTGCTGCGCGCGATCGCGGCCTCTCTCGACGAGCAAGGAGGCGCACGATGAGCGCGCGTCGCTGGTGGATCGCCTCGAGCACTGCCCTGCTGGTCACCTCCGCGGCGAGCAGCGCGCTCGCGTGGAATCCGCTCACCTCGTCGCGGCCGGTGTGGTCGACGTCTGCCCCGTACGAGCTGAACGCCGCCGGTAGCCCCGATCTCGGTGGCTTCTCCGGCACGGAGGCCGAGGTGCGACGAGGCATGGACGACTGGACGACGCCCGCGTGCTCGGGCCTCTCGACGTCGTACGGAGGCTCCACGTCGCGTGCTCCCTCGACGTACGACGGACACTCCACCATCGGCTGGGTCGAGAGCGGCTGGCCCTTCGACTCGAACGCGATCGGCGTCACGCAGCCGCAATTCTCGGCCACGCAGATCCAGGAGGCCGACATGTCGATGAACGGCCAGCACTTCACCTGGATCACCGGCGCGGGCAGCGGCGCGAGCGTCAACGCGTACTCGATCGTGCTCCACGAGAGCGGGCACTACGTGGGCCTCGATCACTCGCCCGATCGCGGGGCGATCATGTACTTCGCGTACAGCGGAGGCATCGGCGCGCTCGGCACCGACGACGTGACGGGCATCTGTGCGCTCTACCCGGATGGATCGAGCAGCGACTGCACGACCACGGGCTGCCCCGGGGGCTACGAGTGCGTGAGCGGCGCCTGTCGGCCCGTCGCGCCCTCCGGCGGCGGCGCGATGTGCGCGCCCTGCAGCAGCGGCGCCGACTGCGCCAACGGCATCTGCCTGCGCTACCCCGACGGCGGCGCGTACTGCGGGTCGGACTGCGCGAGCAGCGCCGACTGTATGGCGGGAGATCACTGCGTCGGCGTGAGCGGCGCGGGCAACCAGTGCGTGCGCGGCCCCGAAGGGAGCGAGACCTGCGCCGCGACACCGAGCGGGTGCACGAGCGACGCGCAGTGCGGCGCAGGCATGCGCTGCAACCTCGTGACGGGCGCGTGCGAGGCGCTGCCCGCGAGCGGCGGCGCGCTCGGCGCGAGCTGCGCCGCGAGCAGCGAGTGCGCGAGCGGGATCTGCACCGCGGGCCGCTGCAGCCAGACCTGCAACTGGCTCGACACCCGCTCGTGTCCCTCGGGCTTCTTCTGCAACGGCATGGCCACGGGCACCTGCGATCAGGGGCTGTGCATGCCGGGCAGCGGGGGCGCGGCTGCGCAGGGCGCCGCGTGCAGCGCACACACCGAGTGTCAGAGCCTGCTCTGCGATCACGGGGTGTGTACGACGCCGTGCATCCCCGGCGGCGCGGTGGGCTGCGCTGCGGGCTACGCATGTCAGGCGGGCACCTCGGCGGGCTGCGGCTCGTGTCAGCAGGCGGGCGCGCTCGGAGACACGTGCACGACGAGCAGCGACTGCCTCTCGGGCCTCTGCGCGGTGCAGGGCGGGGCTTCGTTCTGCACCACGCGCTGCGACGTCGCGACGCCGTGCGCCACGGGCTTCACGTGCGCGAGCGTCGATGCCACCGCGTCGGTGTGCGTGCCGGGCGAGGGCGCGAGCGGGCTCGGCGCGGCCTGCGACGCCAACGAGGACTGCGCGAGCGACGTGTGCGTGTCGCAGGGCTCGAGCGACTACTGCACGCGCTTCTGCAGCGCGAGCGATCCGTGTCCACGCGACTACGCGTGCGTGATGGCCGCAGGCGACACGCGCTCGGTGTGTCAGCCCACCGCGACGCGTCGGCGCGCGGACGGATGCTCCGCGGGCGCGACGCACGTCGCGGGGCGCGCTCCGCTCGCGTGGACCGTGCTCGGCCTGCTCGCGCTGGCCTCCGCGCGCGTCAGGGCGTCGAGGCGCGGACGCTCCCGCGCGTGATCCCGTGGCGCTGGAGCAAGCGGTGGAGGTACGGCCGCGCGATCTGCGCGGCGCGCGCGGCGGCCGCCACGTTGCCGCCGTGCGCCGCGAGCAGGGCCGCGAGCCAGCGCCTCTCGAAGTCGTCGAGCACGCGCGAGCGAGCCTCCGCGAACGAGAGCGCGATGTCGGGCAGCGCGGCGCCGGCGCTCTGCTCGTCGAGCGCGATCTGCACCGACGAGGTCTGGTCGAACGCGTCCTCGAGCACGAGGGCGCGCTCGAGCAGGTTGCGGAGCTCGCGCACGTTGCCGAGCAAGGAGTGGGCGCGCAGCCGCGCGAGGAACGCGGGTGAGGTGAGCCGCGCCCGCGCCTCGCCCTGCACACCGAGCTGATCGAGGAGCGTGTCGACGAGATCGGGGAGATCGTCGAGGCGCTCGCGGAGCGGCGGGAGCTCCACCTTCACCACCGCGAGGCGGTAGTAGAGGTCGGCGCGGAACGAGCCGTCGTTCACTTCCTTCTGGAGCGAGCGATGCGTCGCCGCGAGGATGCGGACGTCCACCGGCAGCTGCTTGTTCGAGCCGACGCGGCGGATCGTCTTGCGCTCGAGCACGCGCAGGAGCTTGGGCTGGAGATCGAGCGGGATCTCGCCGATCTCGTCGAGGAACACGGTGCCGCCATCGGCCTCCTCGAAGGCGCCCACGCGCTGCCCGTGCGCGCCGGTGAACGCGCCCTTCTCGTGACCGAAGAGCTCGCTCTCGAGCAACGCCGGGGGGATGGCCCCGCAGTCGACGACGACGAAGGGCCCCGACGCGCGACGGCTCGCTGCGTGGATCGCCTCGGCCGCGCCCTCTTTTCCCGTGCCGGTCTCGCCGTGCACGAGGACGGTGACGTCGCTCTGCGCGCAGCGCTCGAGCAGCGCGAAGACGCGCCGCATCGCGAGCGATCGACCCACGAGGCCGCCGAAGCTCGACGACGACGACACCGGCAGCGCGAGGCCCCCGCGCGCACGGAAGCGAACCGACACGTCGCCGAGCTGGAGGCGATTGTCGTTGCGCAGCCACGCGCTCTCCACGCGGACGCCGTCGACGTAGGTGCCGTTCTTGCTGGCCAGATCGCGGATGCGCACGCCCCGCGCGTCCGAGAGGATCTCGCAGTGGAAGCGCGAGACGGCGTCGCTCGCGAGCACGAGGTCGTTCGAGGGGTGCGAGCCCACACTGGCGCGCTCGCTCTGCGCGTTGAACGTGAGCGCCTCGCCACCTTCGACCTCGAGCACGTACGCGTGGATCTCGCTGTGGAGGGGCGCCGACGGCTCCTCGCGGATCTCGCGTGTCTCTGCGCCTTGGCTCACGCACGCAGCGTACACGAGGCTCCGTTGGCTCGGGGCGTCACCCGCCGAGCGTGAGCCACACGCCGACGCCGAGGCCCAGCCCCAGGCCCGCGAGCAGCGCGAGCGCGGCGACCAGCGGGAGCTTCGGATCGCGCAGCCGCAGCGTCGTTCCCGACACGCGCGTCCCCGACACCGGCCGGGCGTTGCTCCGTGACGTTCCTGGGCTCGATCGCTCTGCGAGCGCGTGGCTCACGAGGCGGCTCTGGCGCGCGTGCGCACCGGCGAAGAGACGATCCATGAAGGCCGCGACGTGCGCTGCCCCGACGGCGCGCCCCTCGCTCGCCATCACGTCCAAGAGGCCCTCTCCCATCGCGCGTGCCGTGGAGAAGCGCCTCGAGGGCTCCACGGCGAGCGCCTGCGCCACGAGCACGTCGAGCTCGAGCGGCACGTCGGGGCAGGCGTCGCGCAGGGGAGGCACGCGCCCCTCGCGGATCGCGCGCATCGCAGCGCCGGGATCGCCATGGGGAAAGAGCGGGCGCAGCGCGACGGCCTCCCAGAGCACCGCGCCCAGCGAGAACACGTCCGCGCGTCGGTCGATGCGTGCGTCGGTCAGGCGCTCGGGCGAGGCATAGGCGATCTTGCCGCGGAGCTCGCCCGTCGCCGTCCGATGGACCTTGTCCCGCGCGCTCGCGATCCCGAAGTCGATGACCCGCACGAC
This sequence comes from Sandaracinaceae bacterium, assembly GCA_019694315.1. Taxonomy (GTDB): domain Bacteria; phylum Myxococcota_A; class Polyangia; order Polyangiales; family Sandaracinaceae; genus JAFLCL01. Next base: position 11,422 of record JAIBCE010000139.1, on the reverse strand, counting down.
TCCGTCGAAGCCGACGAAGAGGTTGTCGGGGCTGACGTCGCGATGGACGATGCCGAGCGGTCGACCGTGCTCGTCCTCGAGCTCGTGGGCGGCGTGCAGCCCCTCGCACGCGTCCACACCGAGCTTGCAGACGATGAATGGCCAGTCCGCGAGCAGCGCGCGATCGGTGCTCGCGCGCACGTGCGCGATCACCTCGAACAAGGGGATCCCCACGAGCAGATCCATGGCGAGGTAGGCCACTCCGTCGATGCGGCCGGCGTCGAGGACACGGCACACGTTGGGGTGCGAGAGGCGCGTGGTGATGCGCGCCTCGTCGAAGAACATCTGGACGAAGCGCGCGTCGGCCGAGAGATCGGGCCGGAGCCGCTTGAGCGCCACGAGGCGATCGAACATCCGCGAGGGCTCGTTCGTCGGCGCCGTCTGCACGGCCAGGTGCACCTCGCCCATGCCGCCCTGGCCGAGCGGCTGGAGGACGCGATAGGGGCCGAAGCGCTCGACACCGCGCGCGCCCGCGACCTCGGTGCGATCGTCGAGCTCGAGGCTCGCCTGATCGAGATCCGTCATCAGTACGACACCAGTGTCTGCACGTTGCCCACGCCGATGCTGCCGGGCTGAAGCGTCGTCACGACCACGAGCATCGTGCCGTGCGCAGGGATCGTGACGTCGAGCCGTGCATCGAGCGGATCGGCGCCGCCGCCATCGGCCATCGCGAGACAGTCGGCGGGCCGCGCGGTGATCGGTGCGTCGCCCTCGGCAGGCGAGGCGAGCGCGTAGGCGACGAGCGCGAGGTCGTACGACGCGGACTCGGCCCCCCATCGCTGCGTCTCGAGGCGCAGGTCGTACGCGCGTGGTCGCTCGTTGTAGAGGACGAACCAGCCGTAGCCGTGATCGCTCGTCGGCGCGAGCGCACCGCCGCACGCGATCGGAGGCGCCCACGTCTCGAGGCGCGAGACCACGTAGGACCTCGAGCCGAAGCCATCGATGACGAAGCACGGGCCCCCTGCGCAGCCCGCGGCATCGAGCGAGGGGATCGCGGCATCGACCGACGCATCGGGGCCCGAGGCATCCACCGGGCCCACGTCGGGCAGCGGCGCATCCGGCGCGCCCGCGTCGCTCGCGAGCGGCTCGAGCTCGCCCGGATCGATCGCTGCGGGCGCGCACGCACACGCGCGGCAGGTCTCGTCGTCGCCGCAGGCGACGTCGGCGCAGCACGACTCGAGGAAGACGGGCAACGAGAGCGTCGCACCCTCGACGAAGCCCGAGATCACGCGATGTCGCGCCAGCGGCACCCCCGAGGCATCGAGCGCCACGAGGTCCACGCGGTAGCGTCTGCGTGCGTCGCCACCGGCAGGGACGAGCGCGATGCGCGCGGGGAAGGTGACCGGCTGGCTGATCGAGCCGAGCCCTCCGTCTTCGCGCAGCTCGTCGAGTGCAGGCCCTCCGAACACGTCGACCTCGAGCCGCACGGCGCGCGAGCGGACCACGACGTCGGCGGTCACCTCGAGCATGACCTCCGTTCGTGCGCGCGGAGCACACGAGGCGACGAGGAGCGAGAGCACGGCGAGCGCGGCGAGCCTCACATCGTCCTCGTGAGCCGCACGCGATGGACGCCGTTCGTCTGCACGAACACGAACGCGGGATACTCCGGCGTGGCCTGGAACACCTCGGTCGCATCGCAGCTCACGGCGTCCCACGTCCAGCCGAGCCGACAGTCGGGCCAGTACTCGAAGGGCGCATCGGCCTCGAGGTTCAGCCACATGGGCTCGGTCACGCGGAAGAGGTAGACGAGCTCGCCGCTGGGCGCGCCGCAGCTACCACCGATGATCTCGGTCGCGCCCGCTCCATCGAGCTCGAGCTCCACGCGGCCGCCCACCGCCAGGTCGGGCGCGAGCGCGGTGAGGTCGATCGGACGACCGCAGCCGATGTCGCGCATCGCCCAGCAGCGCGGAGGCTCGGCGCCCGCGCAGCCCATCGGCCCGGTGCACGTGCACGCGAGCCCGGCCGCGCAGGTGCTCGCGATCGCCGCGGGATCGCAGTCCTCTCCCTCCTGGCGCACGGGCCGGATCCACGCGTCGGGCGGCGCGTCGGGCAGAGGGCCCGCGTCGACTGCCGTCGGGCCCGCGTCCGGCGGACCTGCATCGGCGAGGTCGTCGTGGAGCAGGCCCGGATCGACCTCGTCCGAGACACAGGCTCCGCCGCGACACGTGGTCGTGTCGTCGCAGAGCACGTCGCGGCACGCGCCTTCGAAGGTGAGGTCGAGCACGAGCGTCCGTCCGAGCACGAAGCCCGTCCTCACGCGCTGCACGGCGAGGATCGGCCCATCGGCCGTGGCGAGCGCGCTCGCCACGACGCGCACGCGACGCGTCGCATCGCGGCCGCTCGGCACGAGCGCGAGCACGAGGGGCCACTCCGTCACGGACACGAGCTCGACGTGTCGCGGATCGAGCGCGTCGTCGCTGCTGCCGCCGTAGACCTCCACACGGATCTGGTGCACCTCGTCGCGCAGAGCCTCGTCGGCGTGGAAGCGCACGAGGAGCTCGGTGCGCGGCGCCGGCGCACAGGCAGACGCCATCACGCTCGCCCCGAGCGTGAGCAGCACCTGTACGAGCGCGGCGCGCACGGATCGAGGGTAACGCACGGCGTGCTCCTTTTCCTGCTCGGCGCAGGCCGGCGATCGGACACGCGCAGGCCGCGGCCGAGCAAGAGGAGAACCCGGCGGCTCGGGGGCCTCGCCCACGAGGCTCTCGGTCAGTCGGCGAAGACCTGCGTCCAGTCCATGCGCCCGCCGCACTCGGCCAGGCCCACGCCGATCCGGCGGTACGCACTGCCGAGGATGTTCATGCGATGGCCTGGGCTGTTCATCCATGCGGTGTGCACCTCGTCGGGCGTGCGCTGTCCCTGCGCGATGTTCTCCCCCGCGGCGCCGAAGCGAACGCCGCCGTCCGAGAGGCGATCGAAGGGACTGCGACCATCGAGGCCCGTGTGGCTGAAGTAGCCCCGATCACACATGTCCTGGCTGTGCGCGCGCGCGACGACGGTCATCTGCGGATCACACGTCAGGCTCGCGAGGCCCATCGAGCTGCGCGCAGCGTTCGCGAGCGCGATCACCGCCTGCTCGGTGGCCGATCCGCAGCCCGTGGGAGGGGCGGCCGCATCCGGCGACACCACCGCGGCGTCGGGGCTCGGTGGCCCGCTCGCATCGAGCGACGATGGTGTGCGCGCATCGGGCGCCGACACCGCGGCGTCGGTGCCCGGACGCAACGTCGGAGGGCTCTCCCCGCGCGCGATCCTGCCGAGCTCGCCCTCGCAGCCGGTCGCGAGCGACGACGTGACGAGCCACGCGACGATGGCCGTGCGCGCGCGCATCGTCAGAGCCCCAGTCGGCTCCGGCAGGCGGCCTCGCTCCAGCCGAGCATCACCTCGTCGTCGATGATGATCGTCGGTGTCGCGAGCCGGTACTCCCCCGTGAGCTCGTAGACACGGTTGAAGGCCTCCTCGACGACGGCCGAGTCCTCGAGGTTGCGATCGGCGAAGGTGACGCCGTTGTCGTGGAAGAACTCGCGCGCGCGGATGCAGTAGCCGCAGCTCGAGGTTCCGTAGAGCGTCACCGCGTGCGTGCCGCCGGTGCCGCCCGTACCGCCCGAGGGGACCGGCTCGCACTGGAGCGACGCGTTGCAGGTGAAGCCGGCCGCGCACGCACCGCAGCTTCCGCCGCAGCCGTCGGGACCACACTGACGACCGCCGCAGCTCGGTGTGCAGCTCGGAGGCGCGAACGCGTCGGGTGCCTGGAAGTACGCGTCCGAGCTCGCGAAGCCAGCGTCCGGAGACGACATGAGCACGGGCGGTCCACCGCCCGCGTTGCTGGCGCCGCTCGCGATGCCGAGCTGGCCCTCGCAGGCGCCGAGCACGAACGTGAGGACGAGGAGGCCGGCGCAGAGGAGGAGGCGAGAGACGATCGAGGTCTGCATGCGCGCTCCTCGAGCAACCTGCATGCCCGCGCGTGGATCGCGGATCGCGCTGGAGATCGGGCCGATCGCAGCGCCCCGCGCGTACCCGCGAGCGAACACTCGCGAGGCGATCGTACCTCCCAGGTACATGCCGCGGGGGCTCATCGCAGCGCCAGTCCCACGCGCGCGCCGAAGCGCAGGCCGAGGTCGCGACCGTCGCTCGCGGGCACCACGTCGGCCTCGCCGTGGAGCTGGTGCACGACGCCGACGAGCTCGGCCGAGAGGGCCCACGAGAAGCCCACGTCGACGGAGCCGCCGAGGCTCGCGCCGAGCTCGAAGCCGTGGCTCTCGCCCTGTCTCCCGAAGGCCGCGCCGATGGGGCCTCGATCGAAGATCCACCGGTAGCTCGCGCCGATGTCGAGCACCACGAGCTCGTCGAGGAGCTGCGTGCGGAGCCGGAGCCCGGGTCGGAGCGAGCCGTACACGGCGGTGGGCACGAGCGTCGCGGGCGTGTCGGCGAGCTCGAACGCGTCGACGCCGAGGCCCACCGCGAAGCCCAGATCCCAGCCCTCTGCGACGGTGACGAGGAGCCCCGCGTCCCCGCCGAGCCCCCAGAACGCGGTGTCCACCACGGTGTCGTTGGGCCCGACGCTGCGCAGCCCCACCGAGTGATGGAAGGCCGCGCGCACGAAGAGCCCTCGCTCGAGGCCTCGCGCGGTGTGGAACGGCCTGAGCTCCGCGGCGAGGTCGATCGTCGGGTACCACGCGCGGTGGAAGCGCGTTCCATCGTCGGCCTCGAAGGCGGCGTCGCGCATGCGCGCCGAGGCGCCGATGCCAGCGACGAGCCACGGCAGCTGCGGCGTGCTCGAGGCGCCCGCGCGCGTCGACGGCGCGGGATCGGCGCCGCGCTCCCACGGAGGCGTGTCGTTCTGCGCGCCCGAGCTCGCGGCGGCTCGAGGCGGCGGCTCGGGCTCGGACGCGCCGTGCGAGAGCGCCTCGCGGAGCGCCCTTGCCGCAGAGCGCGCGTCCTCGAACGCGACCTCTCGGTCGTAGAGCACGCGTCCGCTCGCCGTGGAGAGGACGAGGCGCACGAGCACGCGATCACGCGCCACGGTGGTGCGTCCCTGGAGCGCAGCGTCCGCATCGGCGATCGCGAGCACGCGCCCTACGCGACGTCGCGACAGCCCGCGGACCCGCGCAGCGCGAGCCGCCTCGCCGGCAGCCGCCAGCGAGGTGAGCTCCACGCCCTCGGCCTCGAGCGCTTCGTAGACCACGAGGCGCGTGGACACGGCCTCGGCGCCTTCGAACGGCAGGACCACCACGCGTGGTCCATCCGCGCGCGCCAGCGCGGGCGAGAGCGAGACGAAGACGACGAGCGCGAGCGTGAGCAGACGTGCGGACTGCGTGGAGGGCATGCCCGAGCGATAGGAAGATCCATGCCGCGCGGTTTCCTCGCGCACACGGCAGCGCCCAGCGTGCCTCGGACGAGACGGTGTCACCTGGGAGGTACGCATGCGCGTGCCCCTCGAGGCTCGAGACCGCGGACGCTCGCGCAGAACACACGACGTCGTCGCGGGCACGAATCGTGATTTCGTCGCGGCGGAGGCTCGCCATGATTCGTGCTCGCTCGGCTCGCACACAGGAGCTCGTCGGTTCGGGGCTCGTCGCTTCGGGGCTCGTCGGTCTGGGGCTCGTCGGTCTCTTCGTGGGATCCGGCTGCGCGCCCGCGTCCGAGGCCGAGCGGCCCGTGCCGGCGCTCTCGCGCGCCGATCGCACGCCCGATCCGAGCTGCAGCGCCTCGTGGGTGGCGGCGCTGACGGTTCGCGTGGTCGACGAGGAGGGACGTGCGCTGCCCGGCGCGCGCGTCGCGCCGTGCACCACGAGCGGCGATGGCGTGAGCACGTGTCTTCTGCCGATCGACGCCGACGCAGAGGGCTGGGTCGTGTGGAACGTGGAGCCGTCGATGCGCTGCCTCGCGCGCGTCGCGCTGCGAGGCCTCTCGAGCGACGCGCAGCGCGCCACGACCTATGTGGCGCTGCCGATGCGCCCGGTGAACGGCGTCCTCGACGTCGAGGACGATCTCGTCATCGTCGCCACCGAGGACGCGATCGAGCGCGAGCGCCTCGGCGACGCGAGCGCGCCGCATGCGCTTCGCTTCCGAGGAGACGTGAGCCTCACGGTGCGGCCCGACGCGCTGGACGAGCCCGAGGCCTACGAGCGGATCGGCCTCGGCACGCTCGACCCGGCCGACGCACCGGCGTCGGTGCTCGAGGTCGGCGACACCTCGCTCGTGCTCGCGCTCTCGCCGGACTCGGAGCTCGTCGAGCCGGCGATGCTCTCGATGCCGGCGCCCGACGGCGCGCCCGACGGCACCGCGTTCGAGGCTCACGTGGTGGGCGGCCTCTACACGACGCTCGCAGACGGACGCGTGGTCGAAGAAGGCGCGCTCGCGAGCTTCGCGCGCGCGAGCGTGAGCGGAGGTCGCCTCGTGCTGCCCGGCCTTCCGCGCCTCGGCTGGATCGTGATCACGAGAGTCCGTTGAGCGCCCGCGCACACGAGGCGGCTCGCTTGCCGCCGAGCGCAGCGCCGTGGTTCCATGATCTCGTGGCTGCTTCGGCGACGCAGCGCAGCGAGACAGGCTCCGACGCGGAGGCCGCGTCCTCGTCGCGGCCGAGCAGCCCGATCCCGCGCGCGCTCGGCCGCTATCGCATCCTCGACGAGCTCGCGTCGGGAGGCATGGCCACGCTCTACCTCGCGGCGACGAGCGGCCCCGCCGGCTACGAGAAGATGGTCGCGCTCAAGCGCATCCATCCGCACCTCGCCAAGGAGAGGCGCTTCCTCGACATGTTCCTCGACGAGGCGCGCCTCGCCGCGCGCATCGTCCACCCCAACGTGTGCGGCGTCATCGACTTCGGCGAAGCCGACGGTCAGCACTTCCTCGCGATGGACTTCCTCTCGGGCGTGCCCCTCTCGGAGCTGATGCGCGCCGTCGGTCGCTCCGCAGAGCTGCGCGCCGACCCGATGTGGGTGCCCGTGATCGGCCGCATCCTCCGCGACGCCGCCGAGGGTCTGCACGCGGCGCACGAGCTGCGAGACGCGGACGGACGTCGACTCGAGGTCGTGCACCGCGACGTGTCGCCGCAGAACATCTTCGTCGGCTTCGACGGCACGACGCGCGTGATCGACTTCGGCGTCGCGGCAGCCGCCGATCGCATCCACCACACGGCCACGGGTGAGGTGAAGGGCAAGTTCGCGTACATGGCGCCCGAGCAGGTGAACCACGACACGCCCGATCGGCGCATCGACGTGTGGGCGCTCGGTGTGGTCGCGTGGGAGGCGCTCACGCTCAAGCGACTCTTCCGGCGCGAGGGCACGGCGGCCACGCTCTACGCGGTGCTCGAGGAGCCGATCGAGGCGCCGAGCGCGCTCTCGCCTCGCCTCCCCGAGGCGCTCGACGCACCCATCCTCCATGCGCTCCGACGCGAGCGCGACGAGCGCACGCCGAGCACGCGCGAGCTCGGTGACGCGATCCGCGTCGCGATCGAGGCGCGCGGCGCGCGGCTCGCCGAGCCGGGCGAGGTCGCCGACCTCCTGCGACGCGCGCTCCCCCGAGAGGAGGAGTCGCTCCGGACGCGCATCATCTCGGCGCGCGCCCGCAAGGACCAGCTCGAGACGCCACGGTCCGCACTGCCTGCGTCGTGGCCGCTCGTGCTCGCGATGATCTGCCTCGTCGTGCTCGGCGCGCTCGCCGGCGCGTGGGGCCTCGGCACGCTCGCCAGCGGCGACGAGAGCGCCTCGGGCGCGCGAGAGCCCGGGCCCACGCTCGTGCCGGAGCCTACGGCGCCGCGCGCGGCTCCGCCGCCGGCGACGACGAGCGACGACCCGACCAGCGCCCACGCCACGCCCGGCTCCGACGGCACGTTCGCCTCCGACGGAACGACCTCGACCGAGGCCGTGGAGCCGCCGGCCGGGCCCACCCGCTCGAGCCGTCGGCACACGAGCCGGCCCGCCACACGCGGCGGATCCGAGGGCCCCGATCTCGCGACGGAGTGGTGACGTGCGGCCGAGCCTCGCCGCGACCCTCGTCGTCCTCGTCGTGGCGCTGCTGGCGCTCGGCGCGCCGCGCTCCATCGCGGCGCAGGCGCCGGGCAGCGAGCGCGAGGCACGTGCCCTCTTCGAGCAAGGGCTCCACGCGGCGGAGCAGGCGCGCTGGGCCGACGCGCTCGAGCTCTTTCGTCGCTCGCGCGCGATCGTCGAGCGCCCGAGCGTCCTCTACAACGAAGCGCAGGTCCTCGTGCACCTCAGCCGCTTCGTCGAGGCGCGCGACGCGCTACGCGCCTTCGTCGGGGCCGCGCACGACAGCCGGAGCGAGGCGGATCGCGAGCGCCTCGAGCGCGCGAGATCGCTATTGAACGAGGTTCAGCAGCAGATCGCGTCGCTGGTGCTGCGCGTGGAGCCGGCCGACGCGACCGTCGAGGTCGATGGTGAGACGAGCGCGCTCCACGGCCCGGTCCGCACGCTGGAGCTCGACCCGGGCCGCCACGCGATCACGGTCCGCGCGACGGGCCGCGATCCGCGCTCGTTCGGCGTCGCGCTGCTCTCGGGCACGCGCACGACCGAGACCGTCACGCTGGCCGAGTCGTCGGCGACGCGGCTCGTGGTGGAGCCCGGCGACGACGCGGCACGCGTCGAGGTCGACGGCGAGATCATCGGGACGGGCCACACCGAGACGAGCCTCTCGGGCGGCGCGCACCACGTGCGCGTGGTGCCGGACGAGGGCCCCGCACGCGAGCGCGACGTCGAGATCGCCCCTGGCACGACGCTCACCGTCGACCTCGGCGGCGCGAGCACCGCGGGCTCCGACGATGCGCTCGTCGTGGCGCTCTCGATCACCGGCGTGGCGGTCGTGATCGGAGCGGCCGTCGCGATCGGCCTCGCGGTCTACGACCCGGGCGTCGAGGCGCCGATCTCCGGACAGGTGGGCCCGGGCGGTGTGGTCTCCGCGCTGACGATCGCGTTCTGACGCGAGTGGCTTCGACGCGAGCGCGCGAGGTCGGGCGACGTGCGCGCGACGATGGCTCACCGAGGGCGGCTCACGCGAAGAACGCGAGCGCCCACTCGAAGGCGATGGCGACCACGATCATGGGCACCACGAGCCCGATCGCCGAGCCGACGAGGTAGTCGCGGAAGCGCACGCGCGTCATCGCGAGCGCGTAGTTCACCGCGGGCAGGAGGAAGAGGAAGGTCCGGAGGACCGCGATGGTGGGGATCGGGTGTCGATCGAGGTGCTCGAGGATCTTCGCGATGCGCGCGCGCTTCACGTGCGCGAGGGCCTGGCCGCCCACGCGGCGCACGAGGAGAAACGAGAACGACACGGACGCGAGCGCGCCCGCATAGGCCGCGAAGGCCCCGCCGATGCGGCCGTACGCGAGCAGGGCCGCGAGCACGAAGACGATGCCCGGCACGTGGAGGAACTCGCCCACGGCGAAGAGCACGATGAAGAGCAGGACGCCCCAGGCGCCCAGGCCCTCCATGAGCGCGCGGAGGTGCTCACGCGTGAGGTAGTGCGTGAGGCCCGTGACGTGACCGATCGCGAAGAGGATCGCCATCAGCACCACGAGACCCACGAGCCGAGGCCACGCGGGCTTGGGTGGCGTGGGTGCAGGGCCGACCTCGATCTTCACGGGCTCGGGGCTCGCGGAGCTGGGGCCCGTGGAGCTCGTGGAGGTGGAGCTCGTGGAGGTGGGGCTCGCAGAGGTGGGCTCCAGGCTCGTCACCGTCCGGTCTTGTACCGCGAGGTCGTCATGCGCTCGTGAAGAAGTCATGGACGTCCGGACGTGGCTTGATCTCGCGCCACCCGGGGCGGAGCATCGCGTCGCATGAGCGCCGCCGTTCTCTTGGCAGGACCGCCCATCTCGCTCGAGCAGGGCGTCGAGCTGCTCCGCGCGATCGCGCCCACGCTCCTCGAGCGTCCGATCGTGCTGCGCGAGGCGGGGCGCGAGGTGCAGCCCGACATGGACGGGCGCTCGGCCTGCTGGTCGGGGCGCTGGGTCGACGGGGACGTCGAGCTCGTCGCGTCGGTGTCGAACGGCGACGGCAATCCGCGCGACGGCTACGGCTACAACCTCTCGGCGAAGCTCCTCGCGTCGTTCGAGGGAAGACCGTGGTGGCGGGCCGAGCTCTACGGGGGTGGCTGGGACCCCGCGCTGTCGTCGCCGATCCGGCTGGGCCTCCTCGGCGTCTCGCCGACCGCGTTCGACGCGATCCGCGCGCGCGCGCTCGAGGTGCTTCCCACGCACCGCGACGTCACCTTCGACGACCCCTACGCGACGCGCGACGTCCTCGACGAATTCGAGCGCGGCGGGCACACGGAGTGGCTGCGCACGTTCCTCGCGCGCCCGCTCCTGCCGCACCTCCCGTGGATGTCGGCCCACCTCTGCGAGCTGAAGGTCGCGCTCCGCGGGCCGGACACCGAGACCGCGCGCACCTGGGCGACGATCTACCCGGCCCAGACGCTCGCGTGGGCCGCGCTCGCGGACGCGGGCGGGGACGCGCAGACGAGCGAGGGCGATGCGCGCTGGCTCGCTGCGCTCACGCACCCCTTCTCCGCGAGGAGCATCGAGGCCGCGGCGCTGGCGCACCCGGTCGAGGCGAGCGCGCTCGCGGCGGCGATGGCGCACGTGTTCCTCGACCCGAGCTGGCGCTGGCTCGATCCGCTCGACCGCGACGCCTTCGAGGCGCGGCGCGACGACTGGCGAGCTGCGGAGTCGAGCCGCGTGGAGTGGGAGCGCGCGGGCCGGGTGTCGAGCGCTGCGATCGATCTCGAGCTCGCGACTCTCCTCGGGCTCCGCGACGCGCCCAAGCTCGAGGGGAGCGCCATCGTCACCGGGCCTCCGATCGCGGGGACCGGCGGGCTCGGTGTGGGGTGCGGCCTCGGCCCGCATCACTCGGTGCGACGAGCGATCCTCACGCTCGACGAGGTGCCCTCGCGCAGCGACGCGGTCGCGGTCTGCCACACGAACGCGGAGGACCGGCTGGCCTGCTTCGGTCTGGCGTGGCTGGACGCGCAGCGACAGGTGATCTGGCGCTCGGTCCTGCGCGAGATCGACGGCACCTTCGTCCGCTCACCGATCCTCATCGACGTGATCGACACGGGAGACGGCGCGTGGGGCGCCGAGCTCGCGGCGACGCTGCGTGCGAGCGCGACCCGCCGCTGACGATGGCGCACCGATCCGCTCGATTCCGCGGGGAATCCGGAAGGATCTGGAGACCGAGCACGGGCACGAAGTGCCGAGCACGGGGAGAACCCGGCGTGGCGTCCCCGAGGGTACATCGCTCAATTTTTTCTAGGGACCGAGAAAGAATCGATTCGGGGCGCCTCGCGGCGGGGTCTGCGCAGCAGACCCCTGGAGCGGGAGCGAGGAGGAGTCTTCGACGATCGAGCCGGCGATCGGACACGCGCGCAGCTCACGAAG
>JAIBCE010000557.1 GCA_019694315.1 Sandaracinaceae bacterium | reverse complement strand
CGCGCGCGCGAGCCATGATGGCCAGCGCGAGAGACCGAGTCGCTGCTCGAGCAAGAACGCGAGGCCCTGCAGCACGAAGTAGCCGCCCATCGAGAGCGCCCAGCCCGGCCCGAGCGCGGCGAGCACGAAGAACGCATGAAGCGCCGCGCTCCATGCGAACGATGCGCAGCTCCCCGCGATCACCGAGCGCGTGCGGCGCGTGACCGGCAGGAGCACGAAGCGCCGCAGCCACGTGCTCACCACGAGGTTCCAGCGCGCGCCCCAGTGCTCGGCGACGCTGCGCGAGAGGATGGGATCGCGCTGCATCGGCGCCACGTCGATCCCGAAGGCTGCGAGCGCGGCGCGCGCGAGGCTCGCGGCGGTGTCGAGGAAGCCATAGAAGAACATCGCGCCCCCGAGCCAGCGCAGGAGCGAGCCGAGCGGCGCGCTCGAGGCGGGGGCCGCGAGAGAGAGGCGCACCAGCGCGACACCGAGCGCGAGGACGATCGCGTGGACGAGCGCGCGGACGAGGTCCTCGCGATCCAGGCGAGCCGGCGCCGCGCGGAGCGTGGGCACGTCCACGGGCAGGAGGAACAGCAGCGCCCACGGCAGCGGGGGCCGAGGCCCTCGTGGGGCCTCCACGCGCCGCATGAGCGCCATCATCGCCCCGAGCCCCACGAGCCCCCGCGCGAGGTGCTCCTCCGCCGGCGCCGCGAACGGAAGGACGAGCAAGAGCGCCACGCACACGCTCGAGAGCCCACGGCGCCAAGGCTCCGCGCCGAACGAGGCGCCCGCAGCCATGGCGAGCGCCATCCAGCCCGCCAGCAGCAGCCAGCCTGCGGGCCCGATCGGCACGCTCACCCAGGACGCGGCGCGCGCCGCATCGTCCAGCCGGTGGGGATGCCGCGGAGCGTCTCGTCGCTCGTCACCTCGAAGCCGTAGCGGCGGTAGTAGTCGAGGTTGTCGCGCTTGTGCGTCACGAGGACCACGTCCATGCGCTCGCGATCGGCGCGCGCGAGCATGTCCACGAGCAGCAGCCGCCCGAGGCCTCGGCCCTGCGCGCTCGGATCGACGCCGAGGAGGTCGAGGTACCAGGCCGGCGCTTTCAGCTCCTTCGCGAAGCGCCGCGCCAGATCCTCCTCGCGCCAGAGCTCGCGCGCGGTGCCGCGTAGCCCCATGACGCGTGGCGCTTCCCAGCCTCCGAGGCGCAGCTGCTCCACCGTGCCGCCCACGGGGCTCGTGCCGGGCGGCACCCAGAACGAGCCACCGAGGATTCGCTCGCCCTCGCGGGCCACGAAGCCGATGCCATGGAGGCTGGCCAGGCGGATGCCCTGTCGCATGCACCAGCGCGCGCCCTCGGGGTCGCGGCCGCCGAGCAGGTACCGGATCGCGGGGTCGTCGGTGAACGCCGCGCCGAGCGCACGCGCCGCGTCGGCTTCGTGCGCCGACGTCACGTAGGGGAGGATCTCCACAGCCACGTCTCGACGCTCGCACACGCCCCGCTCCGGGTCCATCATCGTCTCGATGGCCTCCAGTCCGCCGACGCCTCCCACCGAGCGACGCTCGCCCGTGAGCGACGCGTCCTCGGCGCCATCGCAGGCGAGCCCAGCTCGTCCGGACGACGTCATCCTCCCGCACGCGGTGACCGAGGACGGTCAGGGTCTGCACGTCCTACGCAAGCGGGGCGAGAGCGTGGAGGCGGGCGTGGTGCGCGCGGTCAAGGACGGACAGCCGCTGCACGGCGATCTCGTGCGCCTCCAGCATCGCGAGGGCACGCCGCTCTTCGACGTCGAGGTGCTCCACACCACCCGCACGCTCGGTCGCCCGCCGCAGGTCGCGACCAAGAAGTTCCGCGACGGCTGGGATCGCGTCTTCGGCGCACCAGCGGAGCGCGACGAGGAGCCCAGCTGAATGGCCGCACGCAAGCGCCCGCGCGCCGAGCGTCGCCAGAACGATCGCGACGTGGCCAAGCTCGTCGAGGCCCGCACGAAGCTCGCCAGGCTCGAGGCCGGCGGTGATCCCGCGCGCCCCATCGAGGTGCCGAGCGCGTCCGTGATCGAGGTCCGCGCGCTCACCCATCGCTGCCTCGCGTGCGACGGAGAGCTGCGTGTGCACGAGCACCGCGCCGCGCACGACCTCCGCGAGGTCGAGCTCGCATGCAAGCGGTGCGGACGTCGACGTGTCCTCTGGCTCCGCGTGTCCTTGCCATCCTGACCGCGCCAGCGGACCGCAGGAGCATCGTGGCCCCGGCGTCGATCGCCAAGCTCTTGGCGGGCGTCCCTCACCGTGTGTGGTGTTTGTCACCAGCCTCGCACGATTTCCTTGGCGTTCGCGGCCGCGCGAGCTGCGGACCTGCGTTGGCACGCAGCCTGCTCATGGGCTCTGCGTGGCGACGACCTCAACGAACGAGACACTCCTCCACGACCTCGTCGTGGCGGGCCGGTACCGCATCGAGCGCGTGATCGCGGAGGGCACCACGGGCCACCTCTTCCGCGCTCGACGTCTGTCCGACGATCGCGTGATCGCGCTGAAGTGCGGCTCGATCGAGAGCGAGATGTCCCGCACGTCGCTGCGCGTGGAGGCGCAGGCGCTCGCGGCGCTCGATCACCCGAACATCGTCCGCTTCCTCGAGCATCGTGAGGGTCGCGATCTCTGCTTCCTCGCGATGGAGCACCTCGACGGCGTCGATCTCGCGGCGCGGATGCGCCAGGCCCCCGTCACGCGCGCGCAGGCCATGCTCTGGCTCCACGAGCTCGCGTCGGCGCTCGATCACGTGCACGCCGCGGGGCTCGTGCACCGCGACATCAAGCCGGCGAACGTGATGATCGTGCGCGCCTCCGATGGCGTCGAGCACGCGGTGCTCATCGACTTCGGGCTCGCGAGCCCACGGACCACGCGCAAGCAGCGCACGCGCTTTCTCTGCGGCACGCCCGCGTACATGGCCCCCGAGCAGGCGCTCGGAAACGACGCCGACGTCTCGGCGGCGACCGATCGCTACGCGCTCGCGGCGGTCGCGCTCGAGCTCGTCACCGGACATCGCCCATACCCGAACGGCTCCATCCCCGAGCTCCTGCGTCGGGTCATGCAGGAGAGCCCGCGCGCGCCGAGCGAGCTGGGCGACTTCGACGCGCGCGTCGACGAGGTCTTCGCCAAGGCTCTCGCGCGCGAGCCGCGTGCGCGGTTCGCGAGCTGCGAGGCCTCCATCGCTGCCATCGAGGCCTCGCTCCCGCGTCCGCGTCGCGCGCGCCCGAGCCGTGCGCCGAAGCCCGGAAAGACGATCTCGCTCACCGCGCGCCGTCTGCCCAAGACGATCACGGCGCCGGCGAAGGCGGCCTGAACACCGCCCGCGCTCGCGCGTCAGGCTGCGCTCACTCGCCCTCGGCCTCTTCTTCGCCCTCGTCGGTCTCGTCGGTGTCGAGCGTGGGCGACGCGAGCACCAGCTCGAGACCGTGCTCGCGGTAGAGCGACGCGAGCTCCTCCACGTGCGCCTCGGGCAGCACCACCGCCGCCGACGGGCCCACGCGCACCGCCTGGCCTTCCTCGAGTGACGAGAGCAGCGTCGTGCCCGCGGCCCACGCGGCATCGAGGTTCGCGAACGTGTAGTACGTCGCGGTGAACGGCTCACCGGGCCCCGTGAAGTGGCGCACGGGAGTGCCTCTCATCCTGATCATGCGGCATGGATTTCCAGCGATGGCTTGGTGAGGGCGAGTTGACACGCGCGGTCCCATCGAACGCTGAGCAGGTGCGCGCGCATCGTGATCACTCGGCCACC
>JAIBCE010000556.1 GCA_019694315.1 Sandaracinaceae bacterium | reverse complement strand
CGGGCATGGGCGGGCTCGAGGTGAACCGGCGCGTGCGCGAGATCCTGCCGCGCGCGCTCGTCCCGCACGTCGCCGCGATGACCGCGAGCGCCTTCGCCGAGGAGCGCCGCGCGTTCGCCGCCGCGGGCATGGACTACGTGGCCAAGCCCATCTCGCGCAGCGAGCTCGCCGCGGTGCTCGAGCGCGCGCGCGCCGCGTCGATCCGGCTCGACGAGAGCACCCTCCGCGGCCTCGCGTCGCTCGTCGATGGCGGGAGCGCGAGCGTCGACGGGTTCCTCGACGAGCTCTTCGAGAGCGTCCGCGTCGCGCTCGCGCAGATGGAGCGCGCCGACTCCCCCGAGGCCACGCGTCGCGCGGCGCACTCGCTGGTGGGGAGCGCGGGCGTGTGCGGCGCGTTCGGCATCTCGCGGGCGGCCATGGCCATCGAGCGAGTCGCGCCCAAGGGCGATCCCGCCGAGACGCGCCTCCGCGTCGACCGGCTGCGTCGCGCGCTCGAGGGCACCATGACCGAGGCGCGTCAGCGCAGGCCGTAGCGCTTCAGCTTGTCGTAGAGCGTGCGCAGCCCGATGCCGAGCTTCTGCGCCGCGGCGCGGCGATTGCCGCCCACCGAGGCGAGCGTGCGCTCGATCGTCTGCCGCTCGAGATCGGCGAGCGAGCCCTCGGCCCTCTCGGGCTCGGCGCGCGTGTCGGTCTCTTCGAGCCAGAGGTGCTCGGGGCCGAGCACGGGCCCCTCGGCCAGGATCATGGCGCGCTCGAGGGCGTTGCGCAGCTCGCGCACGTTGCCCGGCCAGGGCGCGTCGCGCAGACGCTCCGCGAGCGCGGGATCGATCTTCGGCGGCGCGCGATGGGCCGCGGCGGAGAGCTCGGCGACGAGCGCCTCGGCGAGGGGCACGATGTCCTCGCGGCGCTCGCGGAGCGCGGGGAGCTTGATGGGGAACACCGCGAGGCGATGGTAGAGATCCTCGCGGAACGTGCCCTCGCGGACCATCGCGCGCAGATCGCGGTGCGTCGCCGCGATCCAGCGCACGTCGACCTCGATCGACTGCGTGCCGCCCAGCCGCTCGAACCTGCGCTCCTCGAGCACGCGCAGGAGCTTGGCCTGCAGCGAAGGCCGGAGCTCGCCCACCTCGTCGAGGAAGAACGTGCCGCCGTCGGCGAGCTCGATGCGCCCCTTGCGCTGCGCGTGCGCTCCGGTGAACGAGCCCTTCTCGTGGCCGAACAGCTCGCTCTCGAGGAGCTGCTCGGTGAGCACCGCGCAGTTGATGGCGACGAACGGCTTGCTCGCGCGCGGGCTCGTCTCGTGGAGGTAGCGCGCGGCGACCTCCTTGCCGCTCCCGCTCTCGCCCTGCAGCAGCACGGTCGCGCCGGTCTTGCCGACCTTGGTCAGCGCCTCGACGACGGGCTTCATCGACGCCGCGCCGAACGTGAGCCGCGCCCGCGACGACGAGGCCTCGCGCGGCGAGGCGAGCGCGCTCCGTCGTTCGAGCGCGCCCTTGACGAGGTTGCGCACCGCGGCCGGGCCAGAGAGCGGCTTCTGCAGGTAGTCGTAGACGCCGAGCTTCATCGCTTCGACGGCGCTCGACACGTCGCCGTGCGCGGTGAGGACGATCAGCTCGACGTCGGGCTGCTCCACCCGCAGCGCGCGCACCACGCCCATCCCGTCGACCTTCGGCATCTTCAGATCGGTGATGACCACGTCGAACGGTTCGTCGCGCGCGGCGCGCAGGCCCGCGGCGCCGTCCTCGGCCTGCTCGACCTCGTGGCCGTCGCGCTCGAGCGACTCGGCGAGGAAGCTCCGGACGCCCTCCTCGTCGTCGATGACGAGGACCCGACCTCTGCGCTCGTTCTTCATGGGGAATCCAAGGGCAATCGCAGGCGGAACACGGCGCCCCCGGCCGGATCGTTCTCGCCCACCAGGGTACCACGGTGCTGCTCGGCGATGCGCCGCGCGACTGGGAGCCCGAGGCCCGTCCCCTTGGTCCGCGTGGTGACGAACGGCTCGAAGATGTTCACGTCGGGCAGGCCCGGCCCGTGATCGCGCACCGTGATCACCGTCTCGGCGGCGACCTCTTCGACCACGAGCTCGACCCTGCCCTCGCTCGCCTTGAGCGCGTTGTCGACCAGGTTGTGCACGGCGCGCGCGAGCCGCGGGCCATCGATCGACAGGGGGCGCGAGGCGCGGATCGTCACCTCGACGCGATCGCGATCGAGGTGCTCGAGCGCCTGCTCGACGAGCTCGCTGGGCGCGACCTCGCGCCGCTCGATGGGCCCGTCGCGCACGAAATCGAGGAGGCTGGTCGTGAGCTCCTCGAGCCGCTCGGCCTCGCGGACGACGCGGTCGGCCTTCTTGCGCTGCCGCTCGTCCTCCAGGTCTTCGGCGAGCAGCTGCGCGTGCCCCTTGAGCGACGCGAGCGGGTTCCGCAGCTCGTGGGCCATCACCGACGACATGCTGCCGAGCGCGACGAGCCGCTGCTCGCGCTCGCGGTCCTGCTCGATCGCGTCGAGCCGACGCGCGGTCCGGCTCCAGGCGAGGGCGAACGCGAGGAGCACCACGCCCGCGCCCGCCGCGACCACCGAGATGCGCGACAGATCGGCGCGGAGGGCCTCGATGACCGGCGGCTCGAGCTCGATGATCAGCACCATCGGCGGCGGGGGAGGGAACGGCCTCGGCCCGGCGCCGCGCGGCGGCGGGAGGATGCCCGAGATGCGCACGCGCTTGCCCAGCACCGAGACGTGGCCGGGATGCCCCGCCGGACCTTCGGGCACGAGCGAGCTCCCCGCCTCGGTGCGCGCACCGCCTCGCTCGTGGAGCGCGACGAAGCGGAGCCCCTGCGCCTGGTGCGCCTTCAGCACCTGCTCGAGCGAGGCCGCGGTCGGCGGGACCGTCTCCTGTTGGAGATCGGTGACCACCGACGCGAGGAGAGAGCCCGCCTCGCCGCGCACGACGACGTCGTTCGCCGAGGAGAGCGCGCGCTGGGCGACGAACACGGTCACCGCGAGCGCGATGGCCGCGAGCACGGCCATGGCCACGCTGCCGAGCCCGATCCAGGCCGATCGACGAGAGGACTCACGCACGGGAGCTGACCGACATCATGCGCCGTGCCAGCCAGATCGGACGAGAAAAACCCCGTTCGCGCTGCGGGGAGTGCGGAATCCGCACTCCGCACGCTGCCGAACCCGCACCTCCGCACGGCCTCGCAGGCTCGAATCCCGCGTAATCTCGGTTGGCAATCGCGTTGCAATGGGGGAGCGCACAGGAGACACCCCGATGAAAAACGTTCGCTTCATTCTCCCGCTGTTCGCTCTGCTCTCTCTCGCCGCCTGCAGCGGTCAGTCCGGCACCGCCGAGAAGGGCACGACGGCCAACGCGGTCGGCGCGCCGCCTCCCGAGCACGGTCCGATGATGGGCCCGCATCACGGCCCCGGCGGCCCCGAGGGTCTGCTCTTCGTCGCGATGCACGACGAGTCGTTGAACCTCACCGCCGACCAGAAGACCAAGATCAAGGCCGCGCTCGACGAGGTGAAGCCCAAGGGTCCGCCGCCCAACATGGAGGCGCACAGGAAGGAGCTCGCCGCCGCCATCCGCGCGGGCAAGATCGACGTCGCCGCCCTCGAGCCCAAGCCGCCGACCGACGCCGAGATCGAGCAGCACCGCGCCGCGATGGCCAAGGCCCTCACCGTGCTCCACGACACGCTCACCAAGGATCAGCGCACCGCGCTCGTCGCCTCGATCCAGAAGCACCGCCCGATGCACGAGCCCGGCGACGAGCCG
>JAIBCE010000555.1 GCA_019694315.1 Sandaracinaceae bacterium | reverse complement strand
AGCACGACGCCCGACAGGTGCGCGTCGACCACGATCGGTCGTGAGCACGGGAGGGTCGCGGCTGTTGTCCGGAAGAGAAGGGCATCCCTCACGCATCGGCGGCTCGCGTGCGTGCTCACGACGATCCGCGGCGTCTCCGCCAAGACTGCTTCCTTCCTCGGCGCGTCGAGCGCGAGAGGCGCAAGAACGCCCTCCTTTCCCGTCGATCTCGCGCATGCGTCGACGCCCTGCTCGATCTCGCCGGAGACGCGTCGGGTCACGTCGTGAGCGATGCACGCGAGCACGCGCCGCGTGAGAGCGCCCTCGTCGGCCTCGCCCAGCACGACGCCCGACAGGTGCGCGTCGAGCGCGATCGGTCGTGAGCACGGCAGGGTCGCGGCTGTTGTGCCGAGCCGAGCACGACGACCGACAGGTGCGATCGGTCGTGAGCACGGGAGGGTCGCGGCTGTTGTGCCGAGCCGAGCACGACGCTCGACAGGTGCGCGTCGAGCGCGATCGGTCGTGAGCACGGCAGGGTCGCGGCTGTTGTTCGGAAGAGAAAGCACCACCCCAGCGCGCGTCGAGGACGTCGCATCGTGTGCTTGGCGCGGAGGTTCAGCGCGCTTCGTCCTCGTGGCCTCGACGTGGCACGCTCGGCCGGTGAGCTCCACGCTGCGCATCGCCCTCCTCGTCGGACTCTTCGTCGCCTCGCTCGCGCTCAGCCGCGAAGGACACGCGAGCTGCGTCGCGCCTCAGCCGGAGGCGGCGCTGCTCACGACGCCGACGGGCGCGACGGTGCCTGCGGGCGGCTCGCTGCTCATGTACCTGTCCGACACCGCGATGCACACCGGGATCGGGCTCGAGCCCGAGGGGGGAGGCGCAGCCGTGTCGCTCGCGCGTCGCGAGCTCGCGCCGCACGTGTTTGCGCTCTTCGTGCCCGCACAGACACCGGCCGGCCGCTACGCCGTGGTCGCTCGCGCCGCCGGACGTCAACAGCAGGCGCCCTGGACGGCGGGTCAGATCACGGTGGGCGGCACCCTCGTGACGCGCACGTTGCCGACGCCGAGTGGTCGCCTCGAGCTCCGCTCGAGCCCAGGCCGCTGGGCGCCCAACCAATCCGTCGTGCTCGCGCTCTCGACGCCTGCGCCGCCCGACGTCGGCGTGGTGTTCCGCTGGACGGACGCGGGCACCACGTTCGGCAGCGCGCGGTGGGTGGGCGCTGAGGAGCTCTCCCCCGTGGCGAGCGGGCACTGCGGCACCTATCCATTCGGCACGCGCGTACCGACCGCGGGCACGACATTCGAGGTGGCGTACGTGGACGCGCAGGGCGTGCTCGGACCCTGGGCGAGCCTGACCGTCGGTCGATGAGCGGCGTCCTCGGGCCGGCGCTGCACCTGCTCACGGGCAAGGGCGGCGTGGGCAAGACCACGCTCGCGCTCGGACTGGCGCTCGAGGCGCAGGCGCGGGGAGGCAAGCCGGTCGTGGTGGAGCTCGGCCACCGCAGCTCGCTCGCCTCGGCGGCGGGCCGAGGCGGCGTCGCGATCGGTCACGACGCTCGCGCGCTCGTGGGCAACGTCCACGCGAGCAACGTCTCGCTCGAGCACGCGCTCACCGACTACCTCGCGCGTCGCGTCCGCTCGCGCACCGTGGCCCGAGGCATCACGCGGAGCGGCGCGCTGCGCACGTTCTTCGATGCGGCGCCGGCCGTGCCGGAGATCCTCACGCTCGAGCACATCGAGGCCCTGGCGAGGCGCTTCGATCCGGTGATCGTCGATCTCGACGCGACCGGGCATGCGCTGATGTTCCTCGAGCTGCCCGGCCTCCTCGCGCGCATCGCGCCGCGCGGACCGGTCGGCGAGCTCGTGCGCAGCCTCGGGGCCCTCCTCACCGATCGCGCGCGCACCCGCATCCACCTCGTCACGCTCGCGGCGGCGCTGCCGATCGAGGAGACGCTGACGCTCGCGGCGGAGCTCTCGTCGCGGGCGTGTCCGCTCGGCGCGATCGTCGTGAACCGACGCGCCGCGCGCCCCATCGAGCCCGGCGACGACGCGCACGCGAGAGCGCTCGAGCGCGCCGAGGGCGCGAGCGCTCGCGATCGCGAGGCCCTGCGCGTCGCGAGGGAGGACGCCGCGCGCTGGGACGACGAGGAGCGAGGCCTCACGCGCCTCGACGCGACGGGCCTCGCGCGCGTCGTGCTCGCCGAGCTCGAGAGCCGCGACGAGCACCTCGCGCTCGCGCAGATCGCAGCGCTCGGCAAGACGGCGGCGGAGGCGATCGCGTGAGCGGCGCGTCCGAGCTCGCGTTCGTGCACGAGGGCGTCGAGGTGCTCGTGTGCGTGGGCCCGGGCGGCGTGGGCAAGACGACGCTCGCGGCGGCCCTCGCGATCGACGCGGCCGATCGCGGGCGTCGCGTGGCGCTCGTCACGATCGATCCCGCCCGCCGCCTCGCGGACGCGCTCGGGCTCTCGGGCAGGCTCGACGACGCGCTGCGCGAGGTGTCCGGGGTGCGAGGCCTCGAGGCCGCGATGCTCGACACGCGCGCGAGCTTCGATGCGCTCGTGGCCCGCATCGCACGGAGCGACCTCGATCGGGCGCGGATCCTCGAGAACCGCGTGTACGAGGCGTTCTCGCGCACGCTCGCGCGACCCCACGCCTACGTGGCAATGGAGCGCCTGCACGACCTCGTGCGTCGCGGCGAGCACGACCTCGTGGTGCTCGACACACCGCCCACGCGGAGCGCGCTCGAGATCCTCGACGCGCCCGGGCGCCTCGCGCGCTTCGTGGGCAGCGGCGTGGCCGACGAGCTCGTGCACGCCCTCGGGCCCCATGAAGGTCAGCCGGTCGGCTGGCTCGCCCGGCGCGGTCAGGATGCGCTCGCGGCGCTGCTCGCGCGGCTCCTCGGACGCGAGCTCGCCACGGAGCTCGCGAGCTTCTTCGCGATCTTCCTCCACCTCCGCGAGGGCTTCGCCACGCGTGCCCAAGAGGTGCACGCGCTCCTCGCCTCGCCGCGCTGTCGCTTCGTGCTCACGACGGCACCGGACGGCTCGCACCTCGAGGATGCGCGCGCGCTCGCCGAGGGCCTCGTCGCGCGGGGCCGCGCGCCCGAGGTGGTGCTCTCGAACCGAGTGAGACGACTCTCGGCGGCGGCCGGGGCCCCTGAGGACGCTCCCACCGACGACCCCGTGCTGCGCCAGGTACGGCGTCACCGCGCCGCCCTCGAGGCGCTCGATCACTTGCGAGAACGCCGCGCAGAACGCTTCGTGGAATCGCTCCCGATACGGCCCAGACACGTGCTGTTCCCGGCTCGGCCGGAGGCTCCGCTCGACGTCTCGGGGCTCCGATCGCTCTGGGCGAGCGGGCGGGAGTTTGCTTTGCGGAAGGTGTCGTCGTAGATCCGGGCCCGTCACGTCCGTTCTTCGATTCGAGCCTGCTCGGCTGGTCTTCGTCGCAGCGTCGTGAAAGCCCCCGCTTCCGGGGGGTCGTCGCGAGCGAGCGCGGGCAGCGAACGCGATGTTGGATTGGCCGGCCCGAGAGAAGAGAAGACAGACATGGGCAATCGCCTCTACGTGGGCAACCTCGCGTTCCACACCACCGAAGACACGTTGAAGGATCACTTCGCGTCCATCGGCGGCGTGACGGAGGCAGTCATCGTCCTCGATCGCATGACCGGTCGCTCGCGCGGCTTCGGCTTCGTGACGATGGAGAGCGACGACCTCGCGAAGCGTGCAGCCGAGCAGTTGAACAACTCGACCCTCGATGGGCGCAACCTCAAGGTCAACGAGGCCGAGGCGCGTCGTGAGGGCGGCGGTGGTGGCGGCGGTCGCGGCTTCGGCGGCGGC
>JAIBCE010000554.1 GCA_019694315.1 Sandaracinaceae bacterium | reverse complement strand
GCTCGTGGTGGGCGACGCGGGCGCCGGGCGCAGGAGCGCGGCGAGCCGATCGGCGACCTCGGTGGCCGAGCCCGGGCGCGATCCCGCTTCTTTCTGGAGGAGATGCTGGACGAGCGCCGTGAGCGCGGGCGGCGCGCCTGGGCGCTCGCGATCGAGTGGCGCCGCCTCCTCGTAGAGCGTCAGCGCCATGGCGCGGAGGCCTCCGTCGCCGAACGGCGCTCGACCCGTCCACAGCTCGTGGAGCACCACGCCCAGGGCGAACAGGTCGGTGCGAGCGTCGGTCGCCTCGGCCCGCAGCTGCTCGGGTGCCATGTAGCCGGGCGTGCCGACGATCGTGCCCGGCACGCTCTCGCGCGACTCGCGCGACGGGGCCTGCGCACGATCGGGCGCTCGGGCGAGCCCGAAGTCCACGAGCTTGGGGACGCCCCTGCGAGCGAGCATCACGTTGGCGGGCTTGAGATCGCGATGCACGACGCCCACCGCGTGTGCAGCCGCGAGGCCGTTCGCGATCCCCGCTCCGATGGAGACCACCTCGTCGAGCGAGAGGGGCCCGCGCGCGACGCGCGACGCGAGCGACTCTCCGTCGACGAGCTCCATCGCGAGGAAGACGACGCCCTCGTCCTCGCCTGCTTCGTAGACGATCGCGACGTTCGGGTGCGAGAGCGACGCCGCGCTGCGCGCCTCGCGGAGCAGGCGCGCGCGCCGATCGGCGTCGTCCTCGTGCGCGGCCGGCAGGACCTTCAGCGCCACGGAGCGATCGAGCACCTCGTCGCGCGCCGCATACACCGCGCCCATGCCGCCAGCGCCGAGCAGGCGCTCCACGACGAAGCGGCCGACGCGACGCCCGGGCTGCATGCCGCGATGGTACGCGCGATCGGTCCCGACGCGCGCGTGGTCCCGGGACTATCTCGAGCGCGGCGGCGCGCGCACCCCTCGCTTGTGGAAGAGGAGCGGGATGCCGAGGCGCCACGTGCCACCGCCATCGGGCGCGGGCGCGCGCAGCGTGGCGATCACCTGGGCGAGGCAGTCTTGCGAGTCTGCGCGCGCGGCGTGCGCGGGGATCTGCGCGCCGAGGAGCACGAGTCGACCATCGGGCTCGAGGCTCAGCTCGAAGCGAATGACATACGGCCTCCTGCCGCGCGGCAGCGCCACGCAGCGCTGGAGCGCAGCGCCCGCGCGCAGGAGCACGCGTCGATACACGTAGGGCGTCATCGACGGCCCCACGGTGGGCTCCTCCACGTGCACGCGCGGCGCCCGGTGCGCCTGCGCCGACCCGACGGAGAACGACGAGACGCTGAGCACGATGGCGAGCACCACGGAGCGAGCCACGCCCCTACGACACGCGGGAGAGGCCCCGGTTCCACGAAGCCCCAGCGGTCTCGTGCCTCCGGCGGTCAGGAGAAAGAACCGAGATCCCGCGGAGTGCAGCGCGAGGAGCCCAAGCGGGGCTGGGGCCCCGCGCGGGAGCATTCGCGTGAGCGAATGGAGCGGGAGGGGGCCCCGCCTCGCGGGGACTCAGGGACCGAGAAAGAACGAGAGATGGAGAAAGAATCTCCGACTTCGAATCGGGCCGCGGGGGAGGGGGTCCGATGCTCAGACATACTCGGCCTTCGGCCTGCGTAACTCGCCCTGGACCCCCCGCCCCCGCGTCCCTTCGGCTCTCGAGTCGATTGTTTCTCGGTCTCCGAGATCTCGCCGAGCGTAGCGCGAGGCGCCCAAGCGGGGCTGGGGCCCCGCGCGGGAGCATTCGCGTGAGCGAATGGAGCGGGAGGGGGCCCCGCCTCGCGGGGGAGGGGGCGCATGCCCCCTCCGACCAACTCAGCTGGGCAGGGCCTTCATCTGGCCGAAGCGCTGCGCGATGGCCTTGCCGTCGTCCACGTTCTTCGGGATCTCGAACATCCCGCCCGTCACGCCGAGCGACAGGTCCACCGGGCCCGTCGAGCCATGCGCCTTCACGCGCATCGTCTTCTTCGCGAGGAAGCCGCTCAGCTTCACCTCGCTCACCTGGTTCCACGGGAGCGTGTCCACGCTCTCCATGCGGTCGCCCGTGAAGAAGCCCTTCTTGTGCTGCACGAGCACCAGGCGCTGGTTGGTCGCGAGCACGAGGTACTGGCTGCCGAACATCGGGATCCCCATCGACCACCACGGCGCGTGGCTGCCGCTCACGCGATGCAGCACCTGCTCGCCGGGCTGCAGGAGTCCCTTGGCCACCGTGTTGACGTAGAGATCACTGAAGAAGAGCGCCATGACCGTGTTCCTTTCGTGTTCCGTCGTCGCTGCGTCCTCGCTGCGACCACACGAGAAGGAATGACCGAGCCCTCGCCTCAACGGTCGTCAAACGCGCCTCAAACGAGGTCAACGACCGCTCTCGGAGCTCTTCAGAGCAGGTACACGGCGAAGGCGAGCTGGGTGCGCGCCGGCTGGAGCGAGGGCTCGTTCGTCCACGCGAGGCGTGCTCGTGCCCAGGCGTTGCGCGGATCGCCCGGGTGCGAGGCCACGTGCGCGGCGACCGAGGCGCACCAGGCGCGCTCGTAGGCGCCGACCCGCGCGGCGTCGAGCAAGAGCGAGGCGCGCGCGCCCGAGACGAGCGGCCCGATCGCGGAGAGCTCCGCCACCTCGAAGGCCTCGCTCGCCGCGCGGCTCGTGGCGACGAGATCGCCCACGAGCACGCGCTCGGCGACGCGCGTGAGCGCGGTGAGCGCCTCGCGCCAGCCCCGCGTGTCGGTCCCGAACGCGTGGAGCGCGCCCACGCACGAGGCCAGGGCGAGCGAGCGCGAAGGGAGCGTGACGACGTGAGGGGCGGCGTCGGAGGTGACGAGCGTGACGTCGAGGCCCTGCGTGCGTGTGCGCGCGGCCTCGGTGGCCTGGGCAGAGCGATCCACGCTGGTGGCGCGCAGCCCGTGGCGTCGCGCGAGCAGCGCTGCGAGGTCGGCGCGGCCTCCGCCGAGGTCGAGCGACGTGGCGCCGCGCACGAGCTGCGCGTGATCGAGCAATGTGCAGAGCTCGTCCTCGGTGAGCGGGCACATGAATGGCAAGGCCGCGTGCCCGATCAGCGAGAACCGATCGCGGTCGCGGCCTTCGTTCGTCATGGCTCGATCCGAAGAGGCGCCGTGGAGCGCCCGCCGTTCAGCGGCCGATCGTCACGTCCACGGTCTCGCCGTGGATCTCCACGTGGTAGGCGGGGCTGCGACCCTCGACGAAGCGCACGTCGAGCACCGCGTGATCGCCACGGTTGAGGATCGACGCGCGATCCACGGCGGGGTTGGAGCGCGCGATGGTGGCGGCGCGGTCGAGCGAGAGCGCGCCGCGGATCGTGACGGTGAAGCCGTGCGCGTCGGCCTGACCCTCGAGGGCCGAGGGCGCGAGGCTCATGCGGAGCGAGGTGGTCTGCCCCCCCTCCACGTGATCGCTGCCGAAGGTGCGGCCGGTGGTGACGGGCCCGGGCGCGGGAGCCGGCGCGGCCACGGTCGATGCGGCGATCGCAGAGGCCGTGGTGCCGCCGCTGCTCGTCGTGCTCGTCGTGCTCGTGCTCGGGCTCGTGCCCGCGCGGCCGATCGACGGATAGCCGGGCATCGGCAGGCGGCCCTCGTCGGTGCTCGGGGCCGAGAGCGCCGAGGGCTCGCTCGGCGCTGCGAGCGCGGCGACGCTCGTGGTGCTCGCGCTCGTGGCGGGGCTCGCGCTGGTGAGCGTCGTGGCCGTGGTGCCCTCGCTGGGCTCGCCCTGCTCGCTGCCGCCGAGCGCGGCGCCGCGCGCCGCGCTGGGCGCCGCGAGGCCATCGCCGCCGGCCTCGATCGACGCGGGGTCGGCCGCAGCGGGCGCCTC
>JAIBCE010000553.1 GCA_019694315.1 Sandaracinaceae bacterium | reverse complement strand
CGGCCATGCCGCGTTCGCGGATCAGCTCCGCGGGCTGGAGGAAGAGCGGCGCGCGCGCGAAGGGCCCGCCGAGGGTCCAGGGGACCAGCGCCGGGACGAACACCGATGCGCCTACGCCCGCGGCGAAGGCGAGCGCCCGCGGGACGCCGAGCCGGCCGAGCCCCCACGCAACGACGGCGGCGATGGCCCACACCAGGCCCTGCGCGGCCGAGAGCAGCACCCACCCGGTGACCGCCACCACCGACGGCAGATCGGTGAAGCGCGTGATCGTCTGGGGGACGAAGCTCATCGCGACGAGGTTGGTCGCGAGGCCGAAGGTGAAGCCGTAGAGAAGCGCGCGGCCGAGGGTGGTCTCGTCGTCGAGGGTGGTGGCGAGGAGGATCGCACCGAGCATCGCGAGCGCGATCAGCGCAGGAGGGAAGGGCGGCGCCGCGAGCGCGAGGAGCGCCCCGCCGAGCGCGGCGCGGCCCCACTTCCACCGTCGCAGATCAACAGTCACCGCGCTCGCTCCGCTCGCCTCGGTCGGGAGCGACCACCACCTCGAAGAACGCGCGGACCTGCCCCAGATCGTACAGCGGCGATGCGGGCGGGAGGGTCGCGCGCATCGTGCGCCCGTACCCCTTGGTGCGCAGGCGCTTGTCGAGGATGGCGACCACACCTGCGTCGTCGTGGGTGCGGATCAGCCGGCCGAAGCCCTGCTTGAGGGCGATGGCGGCCTCGGGCACCGAGAGCTCGGCGAACGAGGAGCGGCCCTCTTCTTCGATCGCCCGGTGGCGCGCGGCGACGACCGGATCGGTCGGCACGGCGAAGGGGAGCTTGTCGATGACCACCAGGCGAAGCGCCCGCCCCGGCACGTCGACGCCCTCCCAGAAGCCCATGGTGGCGACCAGCACCGCGTTGCCGTGCTCGCGGAACTCGGCGAGCAGCGAGAACTTCGGCCGCTCGCCCTGCACCAGGAGCGGCCACGGGAGCTCGGCGTCGCGGATCGCGGCGTGGAGCGCGCGCATGTTGCGGGTCGACGCGCAGAGCACGAACGCGCCGCCGCGCGAGGCCTTGAGGAGCTCGATGGTGCGCGTCGCCGCGCGCTCGAGGAACGACGGGTCGTTGGGCTCTGGGAGATCGACGGGCACGTAGACGCCCGCGTTCTTGCGAAAATCGAAGGGCGACGGGACGACCAGCTCGAGGGTCTTCTGCGTGTCGCGCACCTCGCGCCGCGGGCCTCCCTCGTCGTCCTCTGCGTCGACCCACTTCTCGTAGCTGAGGCCGAGCCGTCGCTTGGTGTGGAGGAAGCCCTCGCCGGTGGCCAGGGTCGCCGAGGTGAGGATCGCCGTGCGCGGCCAGGGGCGCTCGACGGCGAAGAGCTCGTTGCGGAACACCGGCGCGAGATCGATGGGCGAGACGCCGATGGCGCAGGAGCGCTGCTTGACCTCGATCCAGGCGACCTCGCCGCGGTTGGGCGACGACACGCGCGCGAGATCGTCGCGGGTCGAGGTGGCGCGGCGCGCGATGAGGGCGAGCTCCTCGCGCTGCTCCTTGGCCGAGCACCACTTCGCGAGCTGGGCGAGGGCCTCGTCGAGGCGATCGCGTCGCCCGAGCGCCTCGGCGGACCACGCCTCTTCGGGGAACGGGATGCGGCCATCGGTCGCGCGCGCGCCGTGCTCCATCGCGAGCTGGGAGAACATCGCCTGGGACGCGTTGGCCACCTCGTCGAGGAGGACCCCTGCGTCGTGGGCTTCGTTTGCGAATCGGCCCTGGGACGAGAGGACCGAGCGGCGACCGTCGCGCACCACCGACTCGACGCGGGCGCTCGAGACGCGCACGCCGAAGAAGTCGGTGGCGATCTCCTCGAGCTGGTGGGCCTCGTCGAAGATGACGACGTCGTGCTCGGGGATGACGCCCTGCCGCGCGCCCCCGCGCCGGAGCGCGAGGTCGGCGAGGTAGAGGTGGTGGTTGACCACCACGAGGTTCGCCCGCTGCGCCTCGTCGCGCATCTTGGTGACGAAGCAGCGCTCGTAGAACGGACAGTTCTGGCCGATGCGCGTGTCGCTGCCGCTCTGCACGTCGCGCCACAAGGGGTCGTCGTCGCGCAGCCACTCGAGCTCGACGCGATCGCCCGAGGTGCTCTCGCGGGCCCACTGCTCGATGCGCGCGAGGAGCGAGGCCCGCTCGCGGGAGCTCTCGGCGGTGAAGGCCTCGCTCAGGCGACGGCGGCACAGGTAGTTGGCCAGGCCCTTCATGAGCGAGGCGCGGAACGGCACGCCGAGGTGATCGGCGAGCAGCGGGAGATCCTTGGCGTAGATCTGCTCCTGGAGCGCCTTGGTCGCGGTGGAGATCACCACCCGTCGACCCGCGAGGATGGCGGGGACGAGGTAGGCGAGCGTCTTGCCGGTGCCGGTGCCCGCCTCACAGAGGAGCACGCGCTCTTCGAGGATCGCCTCGGCGACCTTGCGGGACATGGCGATCTGCCCTGGCCGCGGCTCGTGACGGAGGCCGAGGGCGGCCAGGCCACGCGCGATGGGACCGTCGTGCCCGAGCGCCTCGGCGGTTCGATCGGCGAGCTCCACGAACGAGCGCGTAGGTCGAAGCCGCGCGCGCCGAAAGGTGGTACCCGCGCCCCATGCGGCGGCTCGGTGTCTTTGTCGTGTGCGCGACCCTCGCGAGCACGCGCGCGCGCGCCGACGAGCCGATCTCGCTCACGGTGACCGGCTCGGCCGCGCCGGGGTTCGGGAGCAAGGTCCAGGAGGGCGACAAGCCACGCGACGTGCCCGACGCCGCGGCGCTCCTCGAAGGGCAGCCCGGGCTGCGCGTCCGTCGGCTCTCCGGCGAGGGCACGTTCGCCACCCTCTCGATCCGCGGCGCGGCCTCGAACCAGGTCGGCGTGGTGCTCGCGGGCGTGCCGTTGACCGGCGCAGCCGATCCCTCGCTCGACTGGGCGACCTTGCCGCTGTGGCCTGGAGCGAGCGCGCGCGTGCACCGCACGTTCGCCCCGGCGGCCCTCGGAGGCGGCTATCTGGGCGGCATCGTGGAGATCAGCCCGGTCGAAGTGTCGCGCTCTGGCGATCGCACCGAGGTCTACGACGCGCTGTCGTCGTTCGGGGCCTATCGGGTGCGGCTCGCCGACGCGCGTACGATCGGCTCGTTCCAGGTGGCGACGGGGCTGTCGTACAGCCGGCAGGAGGGCGACTACCGCTACTTCGATCCCCTGCTCTCGAGCGACGTCACCCGCGTCAACAACCGGTCGGCGCAGGGCGCGGCGCTGCTGCACGCGCGCGGCGAGCTCGATCGCTGGACGCTGCTCTTCACGGGCCTCG
Source organism: Sandaracinaceae bacterium (assembly GCA_019694315.1). GTDB lineage: Bacteria > Myxococcota_A > Polyangia > Polyangiales > Sandaracinaceae > JAFLCL01. The sequence continues at coordinate 514 of JAIBCE010000553.1, read as the reverse complement.
CGAGCCTGCGGCAAGACGGCGTGGCCGGTCGGTTCGACTACCCGCTGCGGGGCACGAAGCTCGATCGCGATCGCGAGCTGGTGTCGTTCGAGGCGCGACGGACCGACGACGCGGGGCGGCTGCTCGGTCGCCTCTGGCTCCGACGCGACGGCAGGCTCTTCACCGCGCCCATGCGCGAGTACACCCTCGTCGCGGGCTCCGCGCGCACCGACGTCCTGGGGATCGGCGGCGCGATCGGTCGCAGCCTGCGGCTCGACGACCTCACCCTCGACGGCCGTGTCGAGCCGACCTTCGAGGCCTCTGGAGGGACCACGCTCGAGGGCGGCGACGCGCCCGATCACCGTCGCGGGGCGGTCGGGCTCGCGCTCGACGCGACCCTCCGCACCGGTCCGCGCTGGTCGTGGATCGCCGCGCTGCGGGCCGACGCACGCACCGACACCGGCGCCGAGAGCGCGCGGCAGGAGGTGCTCCCGGTGGCGCACCTGGGCGTCGAGTGGCGCGCGCTCGACTTCCT
>JAIBCE010000552.1 GCA_019694315.1 Sandaracinaceae bacterium | reverse complement strand
CGAGACGCGGGGCCCCCACCCGCTCCATTCGCTCGCGCGAATGCTGCGCGCGGGGCCCCAGCCCCGCTTGCCTCGCGCTGATTTGCTGAGGGGCCGTGCGGCCCCTCCCCCGCGAGACGCGGGGCCCCCACCCGCTCCATTCGCTCGCGCGAATGCTGCGCGCGGGGCCCCAGCCCCGCTTGCCTCGCGCTGATTTGCTGAGGGGCCGTGCGGCCCCTCCCCCACGAGACGCGGGGCCCCCACCCGCTCCATTCGCTCGCGCGAATGCTGCGCGCGGGGCCCCAGCCCCGCTTGCCTCGCTCACCGAGGCGGCAGTCGCGTGGGCCCCCACCCGCTCCATTCGCTCGCGCGAATGCTGCGCGCGGGGCCCCAGCCCCGCTTGCCTCGCTCACCGAGGCGGACCGGCCTTCTTCATGCGGGGGCCGTGGCGCACGGGCTTGGCGCCTGCGGCGGCGAGCCACAGCAGGGCGCGATAGCGATTCGGTCGGAACGGCTCGAGCAGCGTGAGCATGTGCGCGTCGTCCGAGCGCTCGAGGCCCGCGAGCGCATACGCGACCGTATGTGGGTACCAGTAGTCGCCCGTCGGCACGGCGTCGGCATCGCCCAGGCCTGCGCCGAGGAAGTGCTCGAGCGTCCAGGGCCCGAGGCCCTTCACCTTGCGGAGCGTCGCGCGCACCTCGTCGAACGGCAGCGCCGCGAGCCGCGGCAGGTGCCTCGCGATGCGACCGACGGTGCGCAGGCGCTCGGCGCGCTCGCGGTCGATGCCCGCCTGGCGGAACACCTCGGGCGCCAGCCTCGAGAGCCTGAGCGGCGAGGGAAAGAGCAACCTCTCCGGATCGCCCTCCGAATAGGGCGTTCCGTGATGTCGGAGGAGCCAGCGATGCGACTGCATCGCGTCCGGGTAGGCCACGCGCTGCTGAAGGACGATCAGCACGAGGAGCTCGTAGAGCCACGGCACCCTCACGAGCCGAAGACCCCGGACGCGCGCACGCGCATCGCGCAGCACCCGCCGCGGGTCAGCCTCCGGGGGCACCACGAACGACGCGTGCCCACCGTCCTCGAGGCCCAGGATGCCCGGCACCGCGTGGAGGAGCCGATCGTGATCCGCCTCGACGCTCTCGAGCTCCACGCGAGCCACGCCCTCGGCAGTCGTCTCGATCACGATCCGCGCCGGGCCGCTCGGTCCGCGGAAGACCTTGTCGAAGCGGTCTCGTCGACGCTCGGTCGCGCGATCGTTCTGGCCCAGCCGATGGAACGCGAGGCTCCGGAAGGGATCGACCTCGCCCAGCGCGAGCTCGAGAGACGCGGTGCGCCGCTCCGGGATCGCGGAGCTTCCGTGATCCGGGGCCACCTCGTGTATGCTCCGCACACGTGCACTCTGCGCCGGAAACGAGCGACGGGCTCGTCGGTCGACGGATCGGCCCCTACCTCCTGCTCGAGCGCCTCGGCGGTGGCGCGATGGGCACCGTGTACCGCGCGCGCGACCTCTTCCTCGGGCGCACCGTCGCGCTGAAGGTCCACAAGAAGCGCCCCAACGAGCAGGGCCTGCGACGGTTCCTGCAGGAAGCGCGCGCGGCCGAGGCGCTGCGGCATCCGAACCTCTCGGGCACGATCGACGCCGGCAGCGAGGGCGACTTCTACTACCTCGCGATGGAGCTCGTGAGCGGCACCACGCTCGCCGCCATCGTGAAGGGCGGGCCCCTGCCGTGGCCCGACGCGCTCGCGATCGCGCTCCAGATCGCCTCGGGCCTGAGCGCAGCGCACGCGCTCGGCGTGATGCACCGCGACCTCAAGCCGTCGAACGTGATGCTGAGCCGCGACGGGCTCGTGAAGCTCGTGGACTTCGGCCTCGCCAAGCGGATCGAGGCGATCGATCCCGGCGACGGCAACACCATCGTCGACTGGCAGTCGGTGCAGACCTCTCCGGGCGCGGTGCTCGGCACGCCCGCGTACATGGCGCCCGAGCAGGCCAACGGTCGTCCCGTCGATGCGCGCTCCGACGTGTTCGCGCTCGGCGTGACCGTGTGGGAGATGGTCGTGGGCCACGCGCTCTTCCGCCGCACGACGCCGGCGCAGACCCTTCGCGCGATCATGAGCGACCCGGCGCCGCGCCTCGACGTGGCGGCCCCCGGCACGCCCCGCTGGCTCGCCGACGTCATCGCGCGCTGCGTCGAGAAGGAGCCGCTCCTGCGCTACGGCGACGCCAGCGCCGTGTGGGCCGCGCTCGACGAAGGCCGCGCCGCGGAGCCCGAGTCGGAGACGGCCGACGTCGCGGGTCTCGTCCTCCGATCGATCGGCCCGCGCATCTCCATCGCGCCTCCGCCGCTCGCGCCCGCGAGCCTCCCCACCGCGGCCCGCACGATCCTGCGCCAGGGCCCGTTCGTGGGGCGCATCGACGAGCTCAACCGACTCGATGCGCTGCTCGCGCGCGGCGCGAAGCTCGTCTCGCTCGTGGGGCCGGGCGGCGTGGGCAAGACACGCCTCGCCGCGGAGTACGTGCTGCGCGAGTCGGGCGAGCCGGTCGTGTGGGTCGAGCTCGCGGGCTTGAGCGACGAGCGACAGCTCCTCGAGGCCATGGCCTTCGCGCTCGGCCTGAGCGAGCGCGAGGCGAGCCTCGAGCGGCTCGAGCGGCGCCTTGCCGAGCGCGCGGGCGGCCTCGTGGTGCTCGATGGCTTCGAGCACCTCGTGCCTCGTGGCCTCGCCACGCTCTCGCGCTGGATCGAGCGCGCGCCCGAGCGACCCACCAACCGCACGCAATTCCTCCTCACCTCGCGCACCCTCGTGCCGCTGGCCTCCGATCACGCGCTCGAGCTCACGGGCCTCGCCGCCGACGAGGCGCTCGAGCTCTTCACCACGCACCTCGCGCGCCTCAAGCCCGGTGCGCCGGCCGACACGGGGCAGATCGAGCTCCTGGTGCGCTCGCTCGAGGCCAACCCGCTCGCGATCGCCCTCACGGCGGCGCGCGTGGCCGAGGACGGTCTCACCAGCGTCATCGACCGCGTCGCGCGCACGACGCAGATGCTCGACTCGCACGACTCGCGTCACGACGGTGCGCCGCTGCGCACGGCGCTCGAGGCCTCGTTCCACCTCCTGCCCCCCACCGAGCAGCACCTGGCCGTCTCGCTCTCGGTCTTCGACACGTTCGACGTGCCCGCGGTGGAGGCGCTGCTCGAGGCGCCGCGCGAGCGCCGCGTCGGCGATCAGATCCGCGCGCTCGCGCAGGGCGGGATCCTCCGCGCCGCACCGCACCCCGAGCTGCTCGCGGTCCCGCGCTATGCCCTCGAAGACGGTGTGCGCTCGTTCACCGAGCGCGAGCTCGCGGTGCGCGGCGATCGCGACACGCTCGAGATGCGTCACGCGGCCTACTACGCGAACGCGGCCAAGCGCTGGCTCGACCTCCTGCGCTCCGATCCTGCGCGCGAGAGCTGGCGCGAGATCCTCGCCGAGCGCGGCAACCTGCTCCTTTTGGGGCAGCGCGCGCTCGCGGTGCGCACCGAGCTCTTCCTCGGCTTCGGTCTGCGCGCGGTGTCGGTGTACGCGAGCGCGGCGCTCGAGCGCACCGGAAACCGCGCGCACGTCCCGCTCCTGGCCTCGCTGATCGAGGCCGGCGAGGCGCTCGGCGCGCCCGACGGCGCCGAGCACGGCGAGGCGCTGCTCGCGCACGCCGAGGCCATCGCCACGCTCGACGATGCGCGCGCAGAGGCCGAGCTCGCCCGCGCGCTCGAGCTCGCGACCTCGTCGGCGAGCGCCTCGCTCGCCGCGCGCGTGCACGCCGCCCGCGCCGAGCTGCGCGTGCGCTCGGGTCGTGTGGCCGAGGCCGTCGAC
>JAIBCE010000551.1 GCA_019694315.1 Sandaracinaceae bacterium | reverse complement strand
CGAGGCGTCCTCCGAGTTCGCCGCCGCCGCCACGTTCGCGCGCGAGGCGCTGGCGTACGCGCGCTCGCTCGGGCTCGAGGCCGACGCGTACGGCTACGCGCGGAGGGCGCTCGAGCTGCACGTCGGCGCCGCGCGCGCGCTGATCCGCGCCGGCGCGCCGCCCGAGCTCTCCGAGAACGCCCTGCTCGCCGCGATCGCCCTCGCCGCCGACCTCGGCCTGCTCGCCAAGGTGCGCGAGCTCTACCGCGAGGCCATCGAGATCCCGGGCCTCGACGAGCAGCGCAAGGCGCGGCACCAACGCGCGTTCGAGCGGCTCGCCGGGCAGGAAGACCTCGCGTCGCGCTTCGACGCCAAGGCCACCGCGCGTCCTCCCGGACCGCCGCTCGAGGTCTGGATCGTCGACGTGCTCGAGTGGGAGCAGGCCGGCCGCGCCGAGGAGGCGTGCGCCGAGATCCTCTTCGACGCGATCGGCGCGGCGAAGGGCCGCCGCGACGGAGGCTCGCTGCCCCTGCGGCGTCGCTGCGTGGTCGCGCGCCTGTGGGCGCTCTCGCTCGCCGAGCTCGCGCAGGGACCGGCCCAGGTCTCCGCGCCGGTCGCGGTCGAGCTCGCGCGCAAGCTCTCCGAGATCACGGACTACCGCGTGCTCTCGTCGCTCGAGCTCCTCTACCTCCACCCAGCCCCGCAGGTGCGCGCGCGCACCGTGGAGGCGACGGGCCAGATGCCGTTCAAGCGAAGCGCGCAGCTGCTCCGACGCGCGGCCCAGGACCCGGACGACGGCGTGCAGGCCGCGGTGGCCAAGGCCGTCGCGCGCAAGCAGTCCCCGGTGTTCGTCGATCCCCTACGGAGGCTCGCGCGCGACGCGCCCAGGCTCGACGTGCGCGCGGCCGCGCTGCGCGCGCTCGCGGCGATCGACAACGTCGAGGCCGCCGAGGCCGTGCTCGAGGCCCTCGAGGCCGGCGCGCGCGAGGAGCGTCAGGCGGTGATCGAGGCGCTCCGCAAGCGTCGCCCCGATCGCAACGGACGCCTCGCCCAGGCGGCCCGAGAGCGGCTGTCGCGCGGCGTGAGCAGCGAGGTGGCCGCCGACTTCCAGAACGCGGGGCTCTCGTGAGGTCCGTCCTCCTCGCGCTCTCGCTCGCGTTGGTGGCCCTGCCCGCTTCGTCTGCGACGCCGCTGCTGCACGCCTCGGCCACCTGCGCGCCCGCGACCAAGCCAGGGCGCATCCGCTGTCGCGCTGTGCTCGAGCTGCCCCTCGAGCGCGCAGCGCAGAGCCGCATCGGTTGGTCCGAGGTGAGGATCGTGGGCGGGCACCCCAGCGTCACGCCGCTGCGCGGTCGGCTCGGTCCGCTCGACGCCGAGACGCGCGACGACGGGCGTGTGGCGTGGTCGTTCTCGGTCGCGGCGGCCTCCCAGGGCGAGCTGCCGATGGAGGTCCGCCTCCTCGCGACCCTCGAGTCCCGTCAGGGCGGACCGCCCATCAGCACCGACCAGAAGCTCGTCGTCCCGGTGCGCGTGATCCCCGAGCCGAAGCCCTGAATGTTATTTGGCCCGGCCCGGTGGCCTTCGATAGCCGTGCCCCATGCGTCACCGGCTCGGCTCCCTCGTCGTCGCGCTCGCCGCGTTCACCGTGGCGGTCGCGCACGCCGCGCCTGCCTCGGTGAAGTCGCACAAGCCGTCCAAGTCGATCGGCGCGCCCAACCACGGGCGCCTCGAAGGCGGCGTGCACCTCGAGTCGGGCCCGCACCTTCGCGTGGTCGGCGCCTACGCCGTGGGCGACGCCCGGTTCGGCGTGCGCGAGCTCGTCGAGGCGATCGATCACGCCGCGCGCGAGGTGCGCAAGCGGTTCCCCGACGCAGTGCTCGGGGTCGGCCACCTCTCCCACAAGGACGGCGGCGAGATCGAGCGGCATCACTCGCACGAGAGCGGACGCGACGCCGATCTGGCGTTCTACCTGACCGACGTCGCCGGGCGCCCCGTCGCGCGCGATCGGTTCATGACCATCCTGCCGAACGGCATCGCGGCGGCGGACTCCCACGTGCGCTTCGACGACGGGCGCAACTGGGCGCTGGTGAGCGCGCTGGTCAGCGATCCCAAGGCCCGCGTCACGCACATCTTCGCCGTGAACTACCTCCGCACACGCCTGCTCGCCTACGCGGCCCGGGTCGGCGCGCCGGCCGCGCTCCGCGCGAAGGTGGCCGAGGTGATGATGCAGCCGCACCACGCGCTGCCGCACGACGATCACTTCCACGTGCGCGTGGCCTGCCCCGCGAACTCCGAGCAGTGCATCGAGTGGCCGATCAGCAGCACGGGCAAGTCGAAGGGCCCGGCCGCGCTCGCCAAGACCAAGCCGCCGAAGCAGCCCAAGCCGCCGACCAAGAAGCTCCTGCGTGCGCGCTCGACCGGCCATCCGTCGGTCCAGCCCCTCGCCCCGGCCACCTCGGCGCCGCCCCCGGCGGCCTCGATCGCCCCCGCCCCGGAGCCGCTGCCCTCGGGCGCCTGATCACTTGACGATGGTCTGCACCGTCTTGGGGACGGTCGGGACCGGCGCGTTCCGCAGCTCCCGGGAGCGCTGGGTCGCCCAATACGTGAGCACGAGCAACAAGACGAGCGTCGTGCCCAGCAGGACGCGGGCGATGGGGTCGGGCTCGATCCGCGCCCGCAGGTCGCGCGCGGCGGCCGCGACCTTCGGGTCGGCGGTCTTCTTGGCGAGGGCCTCGGCCGAGTCGCGGACGGCGCGGTGATTTCCCCGCACGAAATAGGCGAGCAGCCGGTCGAGCTCGGGGTCTGCCGGATATTCCGCGGCGAACGGCGGGCGCTCGAAGGCGTCCTCCCGACGGGCGGGCGCTCTCTTCTCGGATTCCTCGCTCACCGCCCCTCGTTCTCCCGTTGGCGTTCGGGCCGCAACGTCTCGCGTCCTCGACCGACCATTGGTAAGGGCGGGTAGCGTCCGCCCCGTTCCCCGTGCACGCTTGTAGGTCAGGATCCCGATGCTCATCGCTGCCGGCACCGTCTTGGAGGGGAAGTACCGCGTCGAGCGGCTCCTCGGCGCCGGCGGCATGGGCTCGGTCTGGATCGCCCACCACACCTCGTTGCACAGGCCGGTCGCGGTCAAGGTGCTCGACTCGGTGGCCGCCTCACGCGACGCCACGGCCATCCATCGCTTCCTCCGCGAGGCCCAGACCTGCGCGCGCCTCCGCTCCGATCACATCGTCGACGTCCTCGACATGGGCGAGTTCGACGACGGCACCCCGTTCCTGGTCATGGAGCTCCTCGAGGGCGAGACCCTCGCCTCGCGCATCCGGCGCGGTCGCCTCCCCCAGGGCGAGGCGGCGCTGCTCGTCGATCAGCTTCTCGCCGGCCTCGCTGCGGCGCACGCGGCCGAGGTCATCCATCGCGACATCAAGCCGGACAACTGCTTCATCACGCAGAAGAACGGCAAAGACCACCTGAAGCTCCTCGACTTCGGCATCTCCAAGGTCGCCAAGTCGTCACCCGACGCGCCCGAGATGCGCATGACCCGCACCGGCGTGGTGATGGGCACGCCGTACTACATGGCGCCCGAGCAGGCGCGCGGCGCCAAGGAGATCGACCACCGCTGCGATCTCTACGCTGCGGGCGCGATCCTCTACGAGTGCGTCACCGGCCGCGTCCCGTTCGACGCCGAGAGCGTCAACGAGCTGCTGTTCAAGATCGTGCTCGAGCCGCTCGTCCCCCCGCGCGCGCTCGCCCCGGAGCTCGAGGACTCGTTCTAGGCCGTGGTCCTGCGCGCGATGGGCCGCCAAGCGCCGATGCGCCGCCGCGCCGCCGAAGAGTTCCGCGCCGCGCTGCTG
>JAIBCE010000550.1 GCA_019694315.1 Sandaracinaceae bacterium | reverse complement strand
CCCCGCGCCCCCATCGCTCGTCGTCGCTTCGCTCCTCCAGCGCTCGCGCCTCAAGGGGGAGCTTCGCTCCCCCGCCGGCCGGCTCCCCCATCAGACCGTCGTGTTGGATTGTTTCTCGGTCTCTCAGTTCCGGACGCAGGCGTTGCCGTAGATCGTGCGGGCGCTCGAGCTCGCGATCTGGCGGCAGGTCCACCCATCGGGGCAGCCGCTCGTGTCGGTGCACGCGGCCGTGCAGTAGCGCGGCGTGCTGCGCGAGTTGCGGATGCAGAGGTTGCCGAGATCGCCGCAGTCGCTGTTGGCCGCGCACGCCTCGCCCATCATCTCGCGGTCCGCGTAGGGGTGCAGGCGCAGGTCGTCGTCGATGCCGTGCATGCCGTACATCGTGTGGAACCCGTAGCCCGCGTTGTCGTCGGCGTCGCGGAGGAAGGTGCGCACCGTCTGCGGGCGATGGCGACCGCGGCTGTCACGCTCGATGAGGCGCGTGATGAAGTCCTGGATGGTCGTGGGCTCGGACGCGTCGGAGAACGACGTCGTCGTCACCACGTCGAGGTTCGCGAGGTCCGGGTGCGCGGGGTTGCGGCCGAACGCGGCGCCGATCTGGTAGGTGTCGCAGCCGTCGGCCACGACGATCTGGTAGCGATCGCTCGGCATCTGCACGCTCGCGAGCTCGCTGTCGTCGAGATCTCCCTCGTCGGTCATGCGCCAGTTGGCGAGCGCGAAGCCGTAGAACGGGCCCGAGTGGCCGCCGTAGACGATCACGTCGCGGTGGGCGAGCGAGTCGCGCATGTCGGCCTCGAGCAGACGGCCGCCCGCGCTCGTGTCCGGATCCGTCGAGCCGCCCGCGTGGCCCCAGAAGAGGCGCACCTCCACGCGGATGTTGCGGCCATTGGCGACGATGTTGCGCGTGAACGCGCCGCTCGTGCGATCGAGCGAGGAGAAGCTCGAGACCGGGGCCGTGAAGCCGCGCGCGCGCAGCCACGTGTACATCTCCTGCGCGTGCACCTGGTGGTAGTTGGCGTGGTAGTCCCAGCCGAGGTGCACGTCGATGTCGAGGACCCCGTCCTCGAAGAGGCGCGGGTAGTCGAGCCACGCATCGACCGACTCGTGCTCGGGGCGAATGGTGAGCGTGAGATCCTCGCGCGCGCTGGCCGGCTGCGTCGTGGGGTTCCACGCCTCGAACGGCGCCTGGCGGTACCACTCGTGGTTCGTCTCGAGCTGGGCCAGCTGCGTGTTCGTGGGCTTGCCCATCTGGAGCACGAACGTGCGGGCGCGCGTGCCATCCGGCAGCGTGGGGCCCTGCATCGTCGGCAGGCGAGACATGAGGTCGACGCGACCGGCGATCACCTGCTCGAAGTCGAACTGGTAGGTGAGCGTCGTGCCGACGCGGCGGATGTTGGCGCTCTCGAGGTCGCCGTTCTTCGCCATCGCGCCGAAGCCGCCCCAGCTCGCGTTCGAGTCCTCGTGCTCCTTGTCGACGAGGTAGAGGTTCAAGAACCAGCTGATCGCCACCTGCTTGAGCGACACGAGCTCGGCGACGCGGGCGAGGCGCTCGGCCTCGGTGCGGCTCGCGTACTCGGCCTCCAGCGTGACGCTCGTCGTGCCGCCGATCACGAACTCGCGCGCGGTCGCGCTGAGGAAGTCGTCGGCCTTTCCTTCTTCGACGACCTCACCGTCCTCGACGGCGTCGAGCCCGTCGATGCCGTTCGGATCGATCGTGGGCTCCTGGGCGCAGCCGGCGAGGGCGACCAGGGACGAGGTGGCGAAGGCGGAGAGAGTGCGTCGCATGCCCCTCCCGTTGCAGCGGGCGTGCCTGGCGCTCGGCCGGCCCCGAGCACCGCAAATGCCTCGGAAATCAGTGGTTCCGGGGAGGCGGGGCGGGAGGCGGCCACTCGATCCGCCGCCCTCGAGGTGGTCAGTGGGGCTGCCAGCACCCAGAGACGGCCACGCTTCGGGGAGGCGGATCAGCGCTCGCGTCCAGCGAGCCCCGCGTCGCGGGCGAGCAGCGCGGCCTGCGTCCGATCCGAGACGCCGAGCTTCTCGAAGACGTGCGTGAGGTGGTTCTTCACCGTGCCCTCGGTGATGCGGAGCTCGCTCGCGATCTCCTTGTTGCTCGCGCCCCGCGCGACCAGGCGCAGCACCTCGAGCTCGCGCTCGGACATGCCCTCGAGTCGCGCGCTCGCGGCGCTCGTCTGCTGGAGGGCCGCCACGCGCGCGACGAGCTTGGCCGCGACCGCGGGCGTGAGCGGAGACTGACCCCGCGCCGCGGCCCGGATCGCGCCGACCAGATCGTCGCGCGACGCATCCTTGAGGAGGTAGCCCACGGCGCCTGCCGAGATCGCGTCGAAGACGGACTCGTCGTCGTCGAACGTGGTGAGCACGAGCACCTTCGAGTCGGGCGCGACCGCACGGATCGCGCGCGTCCCCGCCACACCGTCGGTGCCCGGCATGCGCAGATCCATGAGCACCACGTCCGGGCGCAGCGTCGCAGCGCGCTCGGCCGCCGCACGGCCGTCCGCTGCCTCGCCCACGACCTCGAGCTCGGGCGAGGTGCCGAGCAAGAGCGCGAGCCCTTCGCGGAAGAGCGCCTGGTCGTCGACGAGGAGCACGCGGAGCCGGCTCACGTCGGGACCTCCATGGTGAGGCCGAAGCCCGATGTGCTCCGGTCCACGGCGAGCACACCGCCAAGCTCGCGGATCCGCTCGGCCATGAGCGCGAGCCCCACACCGGGGGTCGGTCGATCGCGCTCGTCGTCGGGGCCATCGTCGAGCACGCGCAGGGTCACGCCCTCGGGCGCGTAGGTGAGCGTGAGCGCCACGCGACTCGCTCGCGCGTGGCGGTAGACGTTGGTGATCGCCTCCTGCGCCGCGCGGAAGAGGGCGATCTCGACGGGCATCGGCAAGCGTCGCGGCTCGCCCACGATCGTGAGCTCGCCGCGCAGGCTCGCCATCGACAGATCCTCGACGAGCCGCGCGAGCCGATCGGGCAGGGGAGGCGCGCTCGGCTCGCTCCGCATCACGACGACGGCGCGACGCACCTCCTCGAGCGCCTTGCGGGTGAGGCTCGAGGCGTGGTCGAGCGCGACGCCCGCACGCGCCGGATCGCTCTCGAGGACGGCGTGCGCGGCGAGGATCTGCACGTGCGCGGCGGTGAGGTGATGGCCCGCCGTGTCGTGGATCTCGTGCGCGATGCGGTTTCGCTCGCGCTCGGCCGCGAGGTGTGCGCTCGCCTCGGCGCTCGCGCTGAGGCGCAGGTTGGCGGCGGCGAGCTCCGTCGCGAGCTTGGCGCTCTCGCGTCGCAGATCCTCGCGTCCGGCGACCGCCGAGGAGAACGCGACGACGAACGCCATGCTGGTGCCGAGGCTCACGAGCTGCTGGAGCGCGTACTGGGGCGTGTGCGACCAGAACGAGAGCGCGCAGAGCCCCGTGGCGAGCGCGATCACGAGGGCGGCCCAGCGCGGCGGCGCATAGAGCGCTCCCTGGCTCGCCGTCGCGAAGAAGACGAGGATGCCCATGCCGTGGCTGGCGAACGCGAGCGCCGTGGCCAGCCCGAGCTGCACCGTGAAGAGGGTCGCGAACGCGCGCCAGCGTGCGGGCGGCGACAGCGTCTCCACACGCTGCGCGCCCCACGTGCACGCGGCGAGGAAGGCGAGCGCGAGCGCCACGGTGACGGCTGCGCGAAGACCCTCGACGCGAGGCAACGACATCGCGATCGCACCTGCGACGAGCACGACGAGCGTGACGGTGCTCCAGCGTCCGACGAAGCGCCGCTCCGAGAGCTCGGTCCTCGCAACCACGTCCTCAGCGTACGTCACGCGCTCGGCCACGGGGCGC
>JAIBCE010000549.1 GCA_019694315.1 Sandaracinaceae bacterium | reverse complement strand
AGCCGCGTGTCGGCGATGGTCAACGCGTACCGTGTGCGTGGCCACCTCTTCTGCGACCTCGATCCTCTCGACATCCTGCCCAGGCGCGGCATCCACCGACCGGCGGGGGAGCTCGGCCTCGAGGCCCTCGGGCTCGAGCACGTCGATCCCGAGACGCCGTTCAGCGCGTTCGCGCAGACCCTGCCGCTGCGCGAGATCCACCGCCGCGCCGAGGAGACCTACTGCCGCACGATCGGCGTCGAGGTCACGCAGCTCGAGGACAAGGACGAGCGCGACTGGCTCCAGACCCGCATGGAGTCGACGCAGAACCACCTGCACGTCACGCGCGAGCAGCAGCTCCACATCCTCTCGAAGCTCACCGAGGCGGAGGTGTGGGAGACCTTCATCGACAAGGCCTACACGAAGAAGAAGCGCTTCAGCCTGGAGGGCGGCGAGAGCACGATCCCGATGATCGAGGTCGCGATCCACCGCGCCGCGCAGCTCGGCGTGGAAGAGGTCGTCATCGGCATGGCCCACCGTGGTCGCCTCAACATGCTCCTCAACATCATGGAGCTTCCGGCGCGCGATCTGCTCGCGGTCTTCGAGGATCCCGAGCCGGAGAAGTTCCTCGGTCGCGGCGACGTCAAGTACCACCTCGGTCACGACACCGAGCGCGTCTTCGACGGTCGCACGGTGCACCTCTCGCTCTGCTTCAACCCGAGCCACCTCGAGTTCGTGAACCCGGTCGTCGAGGGTCAGGTCCGCGCCAAGCAGGATCGGCGCGGCGAGGCCGGGCGCACGGCGGTGCTGCCGCTGCTCATCCACGGCGACGCGGCGTTCATCGGGCAAGGCATCGTCGCCGAGACGCTCAACCTCGCGAACCTCGAGGGCTACACGACGGGCGGCACGATCCACGTCGTCATCAACAACCAGCTCGGCTACACGACGAACGTCGAGGAGGCGCGCTCCACGGCCTACTGCACCGACCTCGTGCGCATGCTGCGCTGCCCCGTGTTCCACGTGAACGGCGAGGATCCCGAGGCCGTCGTGCAGGTCGCCACGCTCGCGGCCGAGTACCGGCAGCGCTTCCACAAGGACGTGGTCGTCGACCTCTACTGCTATCGCAAGTACGGCCACAACGAGGGCGACGAGCCGCGCTTCACGCAGCCCATCATGTACAAGGCGATCGACGGCAAGGAGACCGTCCGCAAGATCTACACGCGGCGCCTGCTCGAGAAGGGCCAGATCACGCAGGAAGAGGCCGATGCCATCGTCGCCGATCGTCGCAAGGCGCTCGACGATGCGCTCAAGGAGGTGCGCGAGACCAAGCACGCGTTCGAGGTCTCGGGCAACGGCGGGCCCTCGTATCAAGGCGGGCCTGACGCGGCCGTGCCCGACGTTCCGACCGGCGTCGACAAGGAGCGGCTCAAGGTGCTGCTCGGCGCGCTCGGAAGGGTGCCAGAGGGGCTCTCGCTCATGCGGCAGATCGCCGTGAGCCAGAAGCAGTATCTCGACGTGCTCGACGGCGCGCCCGTGAAGTGGGGAGCCGCGGAGAACCTCGCCTACGCCACGCTGCTCGCGGACGGTCACACCGTCCGCCTCACGGGACAGGACTCGCAGCGCGGTACGTTCGCCCATCGCCAGGCCGTGCTCCACGACACGCAGACCGGCGCGAGCTACACGCCGCTCGAGCATGTTCGCACCGCGCTCGAGGCCGCAGGTCAGCCGGCCAAGAAGGGGCTGCTGGAACTCTACAACTCGCCGCTCTCGGAGCAGGGCTGTCTCGGTTTCGAGTGGGGCTACTCGCTCGATCTGCCCGACGGCCTCGTCGTGTGGGAGGCGCAGTTCGGCGACTTCGCGAACGGCGCGCAGGTGATCATCGATCAGTTCATCGCGGCCTCCGAGGACAAGTGGCATCGCCTCTCCGGCCTCGTGATGCTCCTGCCCCATGGCTACGAGGGTGGCGGCCCCGAGCACTCGAACGCGCGCCTCGATCGCTTCCTCGCCCTCGCGGCCGAGGACAACATGCAGATCGTGAACCTCACGAACGCTGCGCAGATCTTCCACGCGCTGCGCCGACAGGTGGTGAGGCCCATCCGCAAGCCGCTCGTAGTGATGAGCCCGAAGTCGCTCTTCCGTAGCCCGCACAGCGAGTGCTCGCTCGAGGAGCTCGTGTCGGGGAGCTTCCAGCGGATCATCCCCGACCGTCAGGTGACGGCGAAGAAGGTGAAGCGCGTGCTCCTCTGCTCGGGCAAGGTCTACTTCGATCTCGCCGAGCATCGTCGCAAGGAGGGCCGCGAGGACGTGGCGATCGTGCGCTTCGAGCAGCTCTATCCGCTTCGTCCGGAGGAGGTCCGCGAGGCGCTCGCGCCCTACGCCGACGGCGCGGACGTGGTGTGGGTGCAGGAGGAACCGTGGAACAGCGGCGCGTGGTTCTTCATGAACGCGCGTCTGCCCATGATCCTCGGAGATCGCTTCCCGATGCGCTGCGTCTCACGGGTCGAGAGCGCGAGCCCTGCGACCGGCTCCGAGAAGGCGCACGCCCTCGAGCAGGAGCAAGTGATCCGAGAGGCCTTCGCTCCTGCGGGCGGCAAGAGCGCGCGTCCCTCGGCGCGTCCTCGCGCTCAGAACTGACCGGTCGGTATGACGCGCACGCCCAGCCTACGCCTCGTGCTCCCTGTGGCCCTCGTCCTGCTCGGCGCGTGCGGTGGCTCTCCGCCGCCGCGCACGCGGGTGCAGCGGCCCTGCGTCCCGCTCGCGTGGATCGACCAGGGGCGCGGAAGCCTCGCAGTGCAGTACCGCGCGCTCGGAGACGACGCGTGGCTCGCGCTCGATCTGCGCTCGGCGCACACGGTGCTCTACGGTCAGGATCGACTGGCGAGCCTGGGCGTGCGGCGCGGCGATCGGCACGTGCTCGCTCCGGCGATCTTCGGATCGATGCCGCACGAGCTCGAGGTCTCGGCGGAGCCCGAGCTGCCCTTCACTGGCGCCGAGGGGCGCCCCGGCTTCGTGGTCGGACGCCTGGGGCGAGAGTCCCTCGAGGACCGTGTGGTCGAGATCGACGGCGGCCGCATGCAGATGTGCGACCGCTACGCCGATGAGGTCGAGAGCGTGCCGCTGCGTCGCGACGACGACGCGCTCGCCGGGCCCTTCGGAGGGCAGCACGTGCTCGTGCGCGTCCGTGGCGGCGAGGCGCAGATCGGCGCGATGCGCTGAGGCGCGACGCGCACATGCCGGTCTTCGCGCTGCGCTCCTCTTCTCCAAGCAAGAGCCGCGACTCGCGCCATGCTCGCGACGCGTCGGCGTCGACGCGCATGTGTCGCTCCGCGCGCTCGGTCGAGTGAAGAAGGGGCGTCCTCACGCAGCGAGTGCTGGCGTGCATCCTCACGTCGATCCCGAAGCGTCTCCGGCATGTCCGAGCAGGGCGTCGGCGCTTGCGCGACATCGCGGGAGAAGGCCCTTCGGAAAGACGCAACGTCGCGGCGCGGCTGCCGAAGAGGCGGCCATGACGCACACGCCACACGACGCGCTGTTCAAGGCCGTCTTCTCGCTGCCGGAGCACGCGGAGGCCGAGCTGCGGGCGGTGCTTCCAGCGCGGCTCTCGCGCCGCATCGACTGGTCGACGCTGGCGCTCGCGGGCGGCAGCTTCGTCGACGAGGCGCTCAAGGAGCGGCACAGCGATCTCCTCTACAGCGTCCACCTCGAGGGCAGACCCCTGCTCCTGTACCTGCTCTTCGAGCACCAGAGCACCGTCGATGAGCGCATGGCCTTCCGCCTGCTCCGCTACATGGTGCGCATCTGGGAGCGCGAGCTCGGCGAAGGTCCGACAGACGCGCTGCCGCTCGTGGTGC
>JAIBCE010000138.1 GCA_019694315.1 Sandaracinaceae bacterium | reverse complement strand
TCCACGACTCCGCCCGGCACCACGACACCTCCCGGCACCACGGTCCCGCCGGGCACCGCGACGCCGCCCGGCACCACGGTCCCGCCGGGCACCGCGACGCCGCCCGGCACCACACCGCTCGGTGCGCTCCCGCCGACCACCTCGACCGATCCTGCCCCCGCGGCGGTGACGATCACCTCGGATCCCTCCGACGCCGATGTGCTCCTCGCGGGCGCAGTGCTCGGAAGAACGCCGCTGCTCGTGCCTCGGCCCACCTCCGGCGAGCGCGAGGTCGTGCTGCGCCTGCGCGGCTATCAAGACGCGCGCGTGATGGTGCTGCCGACCTCCGCCGCGACCCTGCCCGTGACGCTCACGCGGCTCTCGACGCACACGACGCACACGACGATGACGTCGATGGACACGCAGACGACCAGCATGGATCCCGTCGTCTCCGAGCCCGTGATGAGCGAGACGATGATGACCTCGATGACGGGGTCCGAGGTCGTCGATCCCTGGGACATGTAGGACCAAACGAACGATGCGCCGAACGATCTTCGCCGCGCTCGCGCTCGCGAGCTCCACCTTCGTCGCGCTCGGCTGTGGCCCGGGCGGTCGCACGCGCCTCGGCAGCGAGCAGCACGACGACGAGATCCAGGCCCCCGCGCCGAGCGTGGCCGCCTACGCCACCGCGATCCCCGCGGGAGATCCGGTGCTGGGCGGCGCCGACTCGAGCGCGGTGAGCGAGGGTGTCGCGGCCGCCGCGAGCGCGCGGGGCACCACGATCGCGGGCGATCCGCGGCTCGCCACGCTGTCGGACTGGATCGTCGATCGGCTCGGGCCGGGCGGAGAGCCGCCCGACACGACGATCACCGACTTCTATGCGTGGAACCTCGGCCTCGTGGAGCCCTCGCCGCACATCATCGTGCTCGGCCTGCCGAACCAGGCCTCGATCCGCGAGTCGGTCGAGCACTCGGTCACGAATTTCCTCGAGCGGCAGAGCTACACGCACTGGGGCGCGGCGGTGCGAGCGCGCAGCGGTCTCTGGGTGATCGTGGTGACGCTGAGCTGGCGCCACACGAGCCTCGAGGCCGTGCCGCGGACGCTCGCGGCGGGCACGCCGATCGCCGTGCGCGGTCAGCTCGCCGAGGGCTACTCGACGCCGACGTTCGTGATCCAATCGCCGAGCGGCGACGTGCGACGTCTTCCCGCCGGCTCGGGCCGTGATCTCGACATGCGCATCCCGACCACGACGGCCGGCGCGTACCGCGTGGAGATCCTCGGTCGCGGCCCGCAGGGCGAGGGTGTGATC
Organism: Sandaracinaceae bacterium; assembly: GCA_019694315.1. Lineage (GTDB taxonomy): Bacteria > Myxococcota_A > Polyangia > Polyangiales > Sandaracinaceae > JAFLCL01. The sequence goes on along the minus strand of JAIBCE010000138.1, from coordinate 18,401 downwards.
GCGAATTTCCCCGTGTACGTGGGCCAAGAGCCTCCGACGAGCCTGCACCTCTCCGGCACGGGCGGCTCGAGCGGCGGCGAGGCGGCGAGCGCAGAAGAGGTGAGCGCGGAGCTCCTGCGCCTCATCCAGGAGGAGCGTCGCCAGCAAGGGCTCGCGGCGCTCGAGCACGATCCGCGTCTGGACGCGGTGGCCCTCGCGCACTCGGTGGACATGCGCGACCACGACTTCGTCGCCCACACCTCGCCGACGACCGGCACGGCCGCCGATCGCGCACGCACTGCGCAGCTCCAGACGGGCCTCGTGCTCGAGAACATCGGGCGCGGCTACAGCGCTGCCGAGATCCACCGCGGCCTCCTCGGCAGCCCGGGGCATCGCGCGAACCTCATCAACCCGGACGTGAACACGGTGGGCCTGGGTGTCGTGATCGACGAAGAGGACGGACGGCGCGCGTACATCGCGACGCAGCTCTTCCTGCGCTTCGCGCGAGAGATCGACACGAGCGCCGCGCCCGCGCACCTGCTCGAGATGATGAACCGCGCCCGCAGCGCGCGCGGCGCGCGTCCGCTCGAGACCGAGCCGAACCTCCAGAACGCCGCGCAGGAGGCCGCGAGCGCGTACTTCAGCGATCCGACGCTCACGACGCAGAGCACCGTCGATCGCGCGAGCGCCTCGATGCGCCGCTACGCGATCGCCTTCCGCCGCATCGGCGGCGTGATGGCGGTGGTGAGCGACGTGGAGGAGGCGGGGCAGCTCGAGCCGACACTCACGGACGACGTGGACTACGTGGGGATCGGCGTGGCCCAGGGCACACGCCCCGACTCGGAGCCGAACGCGATCTCGGTGGTGATCATGCTGGGGTGGGCGCGATGATCGAGGGTCTCTTCATCGCCCTCGAGGGCGTCGACGGCGCGGGCACGACCACGCACACCAAGGGCCTCGCCGCATCGCTGGCCGGGCGCGGCCTTCCCGTGCACGGCACGCGCGAGCCGAGCGATGGGCCGATCGGCGTGATGATCCGGCAGATCCTCACCGGCCGCCTCGTGGTGCCGGGGATGAACGGCCCGCGCCCGCCCACGTGGAAGACGATGGCGCTGCTCTTCGCGGCCGATCGTGCCGATCACGTGGAGGCGGAGATCGAGCCCAACCTGCGCGACGGCGTGACGGTGATCTCCGACCGCTACTACCACTCGTCGATCGCGTACCAGAGCGCGACCGCGCCCGAGGGCTCCGATCGACGTGGCGACGTCGCGCGCTGGGTCCGCGAGATCAACCGCTACGCGCGACGGCCCGATCTCACGATCGTCCTCGACGTCTCGCCCGAGGTCGCCGCGAAGCGACGCGCGGAGCGCAGCAAGACGAGCGAGATCTACGACGACCTCGATCTCCAGCGGGAGCTCAGCCGCTTCTACAAGGAGATCGACGCGTTCTTCCCCGACGAGCGCATCGTGCACGTGGACTCGAGCGGCTCGCGCGAAGACGTGGCCGCCGAGATCCTCGCCCACGTGCGGCGCGCGCGCGGCGAGAAGGTCTAGGCGATCAGGAACGGCGACGACGTGCTCCATCCGGACTACGCTCGGGCGTACCGGAGGCCCCATGCGATTCGCCCTGAGCCTGCTCTTCGCCCTCGCCCTCGCGGTCACTGCGTGCACGACGCGCGGCACGCGCAACGACACGGGAGGCGGCGGTGAGATCGACTCGGGGTCGATCGCGCTCGACGCGCCCGGTCGCGACATCGGCCCTCTGCCGACGGGCGACTGCTCGGAGCTCGCTCGGTGGATCTACCTCGTCGACAGCGGCAACGCGCTGCTGCGGTTCGAGCCAGACTCCGGGACGCTCACGCGCATCGGCACCCTGTCTTGCCCGACGAGCGGCACACCGTTCTCGATGGCGGTCGACCGGCAGGCCAACGCCTACGTGCTCCACAACGATCATCGCATCTACCAGGTGAGCACCGCCGATGCGTCGTGCAGCGCGACGAGCTACGTCCCCGACCAGATGGGCTTCGAGCTCTTCGGGATGGGCTTCGTCAGCGTCGCCGAGGGCAGCGACGTCGAGCAGCTCTTCGTCGCGGGCGGGCCCGAGGCTGGCATCGGCGGGGGCAGCTCCACGCTGGGTCGGATCGATCTGCCGGGCTGGTCGGTGGCGCGAGTCGGTGGCGTCACGGGCTCACCGGAGCTGACGGGCACGGGCACCGGCGAGCTCTGGGGCTTCTTTCCCGACTCGACGCCGATGGCGGTCCGACAGCTCGACAAGAGCGACGGCAGCACGCTCCGTGAGATCGACGTCTCCGCGATCGATCCGTCGGGCTTCGGAGGCGCGAGCGCGTGGGCCTTCGCGTTCTGGGGAGGCCGCTACTACGTCTTCTACGAAGGCTTGCTCGACAGCTCGACGGGCATCTACCGCGTGACGCCGGAGACGCGTGCCGTCGAGCCCGTGCGCACGAACATCGGCTACCGCATCGTCGGCGCCGGCGTCTCCACGTGCGCCCCGACCATCCTCATCTGATCCACAGGCTCAGTCGACGATCGGGTAGCGGAGCTGGCGGGGCTGGCCATCGCGGAGCACGTCCACGGTGAGCTCGCTCGCGACGCGCAGGCCCGACCACACCTCGAAGGCCTGCTCGGGCCTCTCGATGGGCTGACCGTTCACCGACACGATCGTGTCGCCAGGCTGCAGATCCACGGACTCGAAGAGCGCCGTGTCGCGTAGCTCGGTGACGCGGAAGCCCGTGAAGCGGCCCTCGACGAGGTTGGGCTCCACCGCGACCTTCGAGAGGAACGCGCCCGGCCCACGCGAGAGCACCTCGTCGAGCGCGGCGCGCTGGATCGTGCCCGGCGTGGTCACGACCGGCGGCGTGGGATCGGCACGCCGCTCGGCACGCGGACGCTCGGGAGGCGGCGCCGCCGCACCGCAGGCCCAGAGGCCGAGAGTGGACGCCGAGAAGGTGAGGAGGGCCACGAGCGATCGCACGCGCATGAGGGGCCTATGCCGGAGCTGCCACGAACGGGCAACTAACCGGCAGGTGCGTGTGATGCCGTCACGAATGGCAGGCGCGCAGAAACTCGGTATTTCCCGCGCCTCCGGCGCTCGAGGCGGGGGCCCGACCCCCGCGCCCCCATCGCTCGTCGTCGCTTCGCTCCTCCAGCGCTCGCGCCTCAAGGGGGAGCTTCGCTCCCCCGCCGGCCGGCTCCCCCATCACACCGTCGTGTTGGATTGTTTCTCGGTCTCTCAGTGTTTCTCGCGCCTTCGGCGCGGTCGGGGGGAGTCGGCAACTCCCCCCATTCCCCCCTGCTCGACGCTCCCCAAGCCTCGCTTTCTCGCGCGCTCCTGGGGTGAGCTGCGCTCACCCCGCCGCGTGGCGTCCCCAACGGCGATTCTTTCTCCCTCTCTCAGTATTTCCCGCGCCTCCGGCGCTCGAGGCGGGGGCCCGACCCCCGCGCCCCCATCGCTCGTCGTCGCTTCGCTCCTCCAGCGCTCGCGCCTCAAGGGGGAGCTTCGCTCCCCCGCCGGCCGGCTCCCCCATCAGACCGTCGTGTTGGATTGTTTCTCGGTCTCTCAGAAGTGGCCTTGGCAGACGAGCGACAAGCCACCGGGCGCACACCGCACCGCGACCGCGTGGTCGTCGGTCTCCGAGGGCTCGCTCCCGAGCGCGCCGGTGAGGCCGAGCACGAGCACCGCGCCGCCGCCCGCGAGGAGCGCGCCACCGACCACGAAGCTCGCGATGCCCCCGGCCTCGGCATCGACCCCTGCGCCGTAGGCCGCGCGACAGTCGGGGTCGGTGTCCGAGCAGGTGAGGCGCTGCTGCGCGCGATCCTCACGCACCACCATCAGCCCCGCGCCGAGGCCGAGGCCCACCACGCCCGCGCCTGCGAGCGCGATCCCCGTGGGCAGCACCCACGACGGCGGCGTGGGGCCAGGCGCCGACGTCGCGGGCGGCTCTTCGATCGCAACCTCGCGCTCTCGCTCCTCCTCGCGCGGAGGAACGCGCGTGCCGGCGAGCGGCACGAGCTCGGCGCGCACCGTCGTGCTGCCCCCACCGCGGACCTGCACCGTGTCGATGAAGCGCTCGAAGCCCGGCGCGCGCACCTCGACCGCGACCGAGCCGGCCACGACGCGCACGGGCGCATCGAGCGGGAGGACGCCGACCGCGACGCCGCCGAGGATCACCTCCGCGCCCGGGCGACCGCCCACCACCTCGAGATCACCCACGCGAAGCCGGATCTCTTCGAGCGCGCCCTCGAGGTGCGCGCGGTTGCGGCGGATGAACGCGTCGGTGCTCTGCGCGAGCGCGTCGGCGAGGTGCGCCTCGGCCTCGACGAAGCGACCGAGGGCCTGCTCGGCGAGCGCGATCTGCGCGAGCGCGCGCGGCGAGCTCGTCTGCGCGTACGCTTGCTCGAAGAGCACCAGGGCCTCGGCGTCGCGGCCTTGCTCTCGGAGCGAGATGCCTTGCTCGACCAGGTCGGCGCGACGCTGCGCCGCGAGCTCGAGGGGCCACGCCAAGACGAGCGACACCACGCACACGAGCCACACGCCACGCATCGCGGCGAGCTTATCGCGAGAGCGCCGATCAGCGCAGGATCAACGCACCACCCGTGCCTCGGCGTGGCCCCGACGTGCTCTCGCGGCCGCCCTCGTCGCGGAGGATCAGCGCGCCGCCCGTGCCACGCCGCGGCCGCCCCTCGGTCTGGTCGTCCTCGTCGGTATTCGCGTCCTGCGTGCGCGCGCCTTCGGTCGACGCCGGGGGAGCTTCGCGAGCCGCCGTGGGAGCTTCGCGAGCCGCCGTGGGAGCTTCGCGAGCCGCCGTGGGAGCTTCGCGAGCCGCCGTGGGAGCTTCGCGAGCGGCCGTGGAGCCTTCGCGAGCCGCCGTGGAGCCTTCGCGAGCCGCCGCGGGAGCTTCGCGAGCCGCCGTGGAAGCTTCGCGAGGATCGCCCTCGGTCGACGAGCCGGTGGTGGTGGACGGCTGCGCGGAAGGCTCGAGCGCGACGGTCGGTGGGATCGGGGGAGCGGCCACGCTGCCTGCGCGGCTCGGCTCATCGGGCGTCGTGGTTCGCGGGCTGGGAGCTCCCGGCACGGGCGAGGAGGCAGCCGTCGGGACTCGTACGAGACCGCGCGGTGCCGACGAGGTCTCGCCGTCGCTCGGGCTCGTCAGCACGAAGACCGTGAACGCGCTCGCGATCGAGAGCAGCACGAGGGCGGCCGCCGCAGCTGCCAGGAGCGGCCTGCGATCGCGCGGATGCGGCTCCTCGAGCGGCGGAGGAGGCGCGCCCCACGCATACGGCGTGGTCGGCGCCGGCGGATACTCCGATGGAAGTGTCGGAGCCATCGCCGCGGGCTGCGCGCTCGGTGGGATCGAGGGCTGCGCGCTCGAGGCCGAGGGCGCTGGCGACGCGAGACCGAGCGCTGCCTCGAAGGCCGCGGCCATCTCGCGCATGTCGGCGAAGCGATGCGCGGCCTCGTGCTGGAGCGCGCGATCCACCACGGCCGCGAGCGCCTCGGGCACGTTGGGATCGACCGCGCGGATCGGACGGGCGCGCTCGGTGAGCACCCGCGCGAGCACGGCCGCCTGCGACTCGGCGTTGAACGGCATCTGCTTCGTGAGCGCGTAGTGGAGGAGCACGCCCATGGACCACACGTCCGCGGGCGGGCCGACCTCGCGCTCCCCGCGCACCTGCTCGGGCGCCATGAATTGCGGCGTGCCCACCATCGCGCCCGTGCGCGTGGTGCTCACCTCGCCGCTCGCGACCTTGGCGATGCCGAAATCGAGGAGCTTCGGGATCGTCTCGCCGTGCGCGCCGATCGAGAGGAACACGTTGTCGGGCTTGAGATCGCGGTGGATCACGCCCTTGGCGTGCGCGCTCGCGACCGCGCGCAGGACGGGCGCGAGCAGCGGGCCGAGCTCCGCGAACGTGAGCGCGCCGCGCTTGAGGCGCGCCTTGAGGGTCTCGCCCTCGAGCAGCTCGAGCACCAGGAACACGGTGCCGTCCTCGTCCTGCCCCATGTCGAGCACATCGACCACGTGGGGATGCTTGAGCTGCGCGGACGTGCGTGCCTCGAGGAGGAAGCGCTGCACCACCTCGGGATCGCGCGCGTGCTCGTAGTTCAGGATCTTCACCGCGACCGCGCGCTCGGTCCACGCGTGCGTGCCTGCGAAGACCGTGGCCATCCCCCCCGTCGCGAGGATGCGATCGAGCCGGTACTTGCCCGCGAGGGTCGTTCCGACGCGCTCTTCCGGGGTCAGGATCGGCACGAGCCACAGCGTACCAGCAAAGCCGTCCGCGAACGCGAGGCCCCCGCACACCGCGCGCGATCGAGGGACTGCGGGAACGAGCGACACGGAGACTGCGCGGGCGAGCGAAGCGAGACATCCTCGCGCGATGCGTTCCTCCTCGAGCCGGCGCTTCCGCCCCGCCACCCTCGCCGACGTCCCCGCGCTGCACGCGCTCGTGGAGAGCGCGTACCGCGGCGAGGCGAGCCGCGCGGGCTGGACCACGGAGGCCGACTTCCTCGACGGCCAGCGCACCGATCCCGAGGAGCTCACGGAGCTGCTGTCTCGCGCCGACACGCGCATCGTCCTCGCCTTCGACGACGACGCGCTCGTGGGGTGCGTGCTCCTCCGCGACGAGCAAGCCTGCGCCTACCTCGGCATGCTCTCGGTGCGGCCGCACCTGCAGTCGTCGGGGGTGGGTCGCTCGCTCCTCGACGAGGCCGAGCGTGTGGCCCGCGACGAGCTCGGCCGCGCCGAGATGCGCATGCGCGTGATCTCCATCCGCGACTCGCTGATCGCCTGGTACGAGCGGCGCGGCTACGCGCGCACCGACCAGACCGAGCCGTTTCCGTATGGAGAGCCGCGCGCAGGCCGACCGCGCCGAGACGATCTCGTCTTCGTGGTGCTGCGCAAGTCGCTCTGACGCGACGAGGGCCGCGCACGCCCCGAGTCACACGGCGATCACGGAGGGGACGCCGTGAGGTGCTCGATGCGGCCGTTGTCCTGGAGCTCCTCGGTGCCGCTCGCGGTCGTGTCGTAGAGCTCGATCACGCCGTCGAGGCCCGCCGCCATCGAGGCGGAGTAGAGCGTGGTGAGCGTGGTGCTCACGACCACGGCGTGGCCGCGCGTGGCCGCCCAGAGCGCGGGGCGATTGGGGTGCGTCGAGCTCACGGTGCAGTGCTCCAGACGGAGCGTGGCTCCGTCGAGCACCTGCGCGGTGGGCTGATCGCCGGGGCTCGACAGCACGCAGTTGCGAAGCGTCAGGTTGCACGTGCCCGTCGCGAGCACGGCGTACGGCACACCATCGGTGAGGACCGTGCCATCGGCCACGTGCGTGCCTTGATCGCAGAAGATGACGCTGCCGATCTCGAGGCCCGGCTCGGGCGGAGGCAGGGGCGGCGCCACCACGGGCGGCGCGATCGCGATCGGGGGCGCCGGTTCCGTCGCTGGCAAGCCGCCGAAGCAGCAACCGGCGATGCCCGTGAACGCGAGGAACGTGAGTCCCGTGAGAGCTTGTTGATCCCGCATTCGCCGAGTTGTGCGCGCGCCGCAGCGCGCGGCCACTCGATGTCAGGACGTTTCAGGACGTCAGTGGTAGTGGATCGGTCCCGAGCTGGCGCAGCTCGCGGCCACGAGCACCACGAGCGCCAGCGCACAGAGCGCGAAGACGACGAGGGCCTGGAGGACCTTGCTCGGACTTCCGGCGCTCGTGAGCGCCGCGAGGACGATCGGCCCGAACACCACGAGGAGGCAGAGGCTCGCGCCGAAGCCGAAGACGACGCCCGCGAAGACCATCGTGAAGACCAGGGCGACTGCGAAGACGATCCCGAGCCACGAGTCGCCTCGATCCGGCGGCAGCGCGGCACCGCACGAGCTGCACGTCGTCTCGCCGGGGACGCTCGCGGCCGCACAGCTGGGGCATCGCCGGTCGGACATCGAGCCTCGAGGCTATCACTCGCGCGCGAGCCGCGACACGATCGAGCTCCACGCGGGGCTCACGCCGACGACCTCGATCATCGCGATCGACTCCGCGCACGCGCGATCGGGGCGCGCGCCGTCACGCACGAGGGCACGCGCGAAGGTGCGGGCCACGGCGAGGCGCGTGACGAGCTCGACCTCGAGGGCCGCGAGCGAAGCGACGTGGAGCCACTCGAGGCCCCAGACGAAGTCCGCCACGTAGTCGGCGTACATCGTCTCGATCTGATCGGCCGCGCCGGCGGGATCGAACGAGGCTCGGGCCTCCGCGCGATCGAACGAGGCCGCCCAGAGGCGCGCCGGGAACGCGAGGCGATGAGGACGCTCGTCGGCAGGACAGCCCAGCCACGCGAGCGTGCGACCGAACATGCGAAAGCACTCGCCCCAGCGCGAGGCGCGCGTCTCCTGCGCGAGGTCGATCCCGAGCTGCTCCCAGGTTCCGACCTCGAGCGGCGGAAAGGGCTCGGCCTCGAGGATCGCCTCGACCGTGCGCGCGCTCGACGCGGTGCGGAGCGCCGCGAGGAGCTTGTCCTCGATCGCGCGATAGCGCGCCCAGCCCACCCGAGAGCGCGCCGTCAGCGGGATGCGTCCCTCGACGCGCCGATCGACGCTCAGGCGCCCACCGCGATCGAGCAGCGCCTCTCGGGCGTGGGCCGCGTCGATGGGCCCGCGCTCGCCGAGCGTGCGACACGGACAGCGATGATCCGTGGTGAGCCGTAGGCCGTCGGGCGTGTCGGTGACGAGGTACGGGAAGCGATGACAGGTGCGCGGGCGCACCTCGCTCGCATGGACGCGACAGCGCATGTCGGCGTCGAGGAACGCGCAGCCTCCCTCGTGCGGCGCCTCGGCGATGCGGAGCAGGACGAGGCCCGCGATGCGCGTCGTGGCCTCGGGCTCGAGCGCGTCGAGCGCGCGCTTCTCGTCGCGCGTGACCGGGCCGAGCTGGTGGATGTCCGTGCAGCACAGCCCATCGCCGTGGCACGCGAACGACGCGCCCGGCCTCACGAGGAGCGGCTGCGTTCGTCTTCGTCGAGGGCGCGTCACGCGCGGCGCGTCAGAAGCCGATCTCGAGGCCCGCGCCGATGTCGAGCGTGAAGAGGAACGACGGGAGGCCGAAGACCACGTTCGGCTGGAGATACAGGCCGAAATTCCGCATGAAGCGGTAGCCGGCCGTCACGCCGAAGTCGAGCATGCCGAGGCCCGACACGCCCCAGGGCGCGTTGGGGCTGTTCGAGCCACGACCGAGGAAGACCTGGATCTGACCACCACCGCCACGAAGGTGCGCGTGCACGTGGAAGCCGAGATCGGTCGGCGGCGTGAGCTGCACCTCGAGGCCCGCGTAGACCTGGAGCAGCGCCATGGTCCCGCGGCCCGAGATCGGCTGGATGCGCGTGCCAGCCGTGATCGCGAGGAACGGCAGCACGTAGTAACCGACGTCGAAGCGGAGCGCGAAGTTGGCCACGAGGCCTGGCGACTCGACGTAGAAGCAGAACGGATCGCCGCTCTCGAGATCGCCGTCGGGGTTGCACGTCGGGGTGCCGGGCGGGACGTAGCCGTTCGAGAGCGCGGCGCCGTAGAGGTCGGTGCCCGTGCGCTGCTCGGGCGTCATCGCGTTCCACGACGCGACGTCGAGCGCGGGGAAGCCCTCGATCGGATAGCAGTCGATGAACTCCGCTTCGGCAGGCGAGCACGGGAAGCGATCGGCCTGCAGGCCCTCGCTCACGTACGAGAGGCCGGCCATGCCACCGAGGCGCGCGAAGAACGCGGGCCCGACGGTGCCCTCGCCACCACCCTCGTCGCCGTGGCCCTCGTCCTGGTGACCGCCACCCGTCGACATGCCGCAGAGATCGTCGTCGCAGTTGTTCGACGCGCAGTCGCTGTCGCGCGAGCACGAGTCACCGAGCTGGCCGCGTCCGCCGCTGCCGCTCCCGCTCCCGCTTCCGCTACCGCTGCTGCAGCCCGCCATGCCCGGAGGGCACTCGGTCTCACGGCACTGCTCCGGCGGTGCGCGGCCCGGCAGCGCAGGCGCGCTCTGGCTCCGCGCGGTCACGATCGGCACGCGCACGGGCGAGCTCTGCGAGCCCGCGAAGCCCGCGGGGCTTCCATCGCGCGCGAAGGCGACGATGTAGTAGGTGACCTCCGGCGCGAAGACGTCGTTGCAGGGGATCTCGAAGCCGTAGCCTCGGCCGACTCGCTCCATCTCGACGCGCGTGAAGTCGCGCATGCCGTGGCCGCGGTAGTAGAGGTACACGTGCGCCGGCGAGCCCGGGACCTCGATGTACACGGGCACTGCGGTCTGCTGGAGCTGCTCGGGCACGGGCACGTGGTTGAGATCGCCCGCCGCGCCGCCCGCGCCGGAGCCCGTTCCGGAGCCGGTGCCGGTCCCGGTCCCCGTCCCGGTCCCAGTGCCGGTCCCAGTCCCAGAGCCCGTGCCCGATCCACCGCTCTGACGCGCGCGCTGCTGCGCGAGCGTGAACATCGTCTGGATGTCGGGCGTGCTCGTGAGCGGATCGAGCTGGACGTTCGGGTCGGCCTGCAGGGCTCGCACCATGAAGTCGAGGCCTGCGCCGTTGTCGCCCATGCCGCCGATCGCGACGACACCGAGGTTGAGGTAGGTGCGCGCGAGCGGGGAGCCGGTGACGCCACCGCGCTGCGCGGCCTGCAGGGCCTGGTTCAGCAGATCCTGCGCCTGCTCGATCTCGAGGTTGTTGTAGGCCTCCATGCCCTGCCGGTTGAGGTCGAGCACCTGCGAGAGCGCGCGCTGTGCCTGAGCAGGCACGGCGAACGACACGAGGCCGACGAGCACGAAGAGGGCGAGGGCGAGGGGCGAGCGTGAGCGCATCTCGAATCCAGCGTCGCGAGTGGGGTGAGACGAAACGGCGGCGAGCATACGACGGATCGCGCGCGCAGATCATCCTTCCGAGACGCGTCTCTTCGCGTGCACGCGCGGCGAGAGTGAAAGAGGTGCTCGCGGCGAGAGTGAACGGGTGCTCACGGCGAGAGTGAACGGGTGCTCACCCTCGCCGTCGGGCGCGCCTGCGCGAAGAGCCTCACACCATGCGAGCGCGCACGCTGGTGATCGCCACGCCGCCGCGCGTGCGCACCGCCACGCGCAGCTGATCGAAGAGCGAGCTCGGCGTCCAGAGGACCTCGCGCGTCTCGAGGCCGGTGTCCTCGACGCCCTCCCAGCGGATGCTCATCGCGTCCTCGCCACCGACGAGGCGCACGCGGATCGAGTCGCCCTCGCGACGCGCATCGAGCGACACGATCGGGGGCTCGAAGAGGGGCATGTCCTCGGAGCGACGCGCACCGCGCACGGAGGTGTCGCGCCACTGATCGATGACGACGAGCTTCGCGCTCTTGGGCGAGGCGGGGAGCGGGTCGGCCACGGGCGGCGGCACCATGCGCGGCGGAGGAGGAGGATCCACCGGCGGTGGGTACGGGACCGGATCCGGCGGCGGAGGCTGCGGCGGCCGCGGGCGAGGCAGCGGGTCGGGAGGCATCACGCGCGGGCCGCGATCGGCAGGCACCGGATCGTGCGGGATGATGTGCGGAGGCCGCACCCCCGTGCCGGGGACCGGGAGAGGATCGGGGGGCATGACGGTGGGCGGCGGCACCGGATCGTTCGGGACGACGGTGGGCGGCGGCACCGGATCGACGATCACGGGTCGATCGGGCGGCGGCGGGTCGGGAGGCGGGAAGTCCTGCGGCGGACGGCGGAGGTTGTCGTTGTTGTTGTTGGGCGGCGTCGAGCCACCGGGATCCATCGGCACGGGATCGACGGGCATCACCTGCCGCGGCCCGCACGAGTCGCACGCGCCCGACCACACCGCGATCGACGCCGAGAGGGCGAGGCTCTGGGCGAGCCGCTGCAGCTTGCTCGAGGGGGTTCGCTCGGTGGGCTCGCGAACGACGCCCGCACCGAAGGCCTCCATGTCCTCGTAGAGGCGATCGAGCTGCTCGTGGCGCAGCCGATCGGCGCGCGCGATGCGCAGCCCGAGCAGCGCGGTCTCGCGCGAGAGGCGATCGGCATCGCTGCCGTGGCGCTCTGCGAGATCCACGGCTTCCGAGAGGAAGTCGGCCGTCTCGAGGGCGATCGCGCGGGTGAGCTCCGCCGTGCGCTCCGCGAGACGCAGGCGCGCCTTCTCGCGCGTGGGATCGCTGCTCGTGTGGAAGTGCTCGAGGATCTTGGCCGAGTAGCCGAGGCCCATCGTGCGGTTCGCGACGCCGTCGGGATCGAAGTTGCGCTGACGGAACGCGGCCGCCGCGATGCGGAAGACGAGCTCGGCGCGATCGTCCTCGATGCGATAGTCGAAGCCGAGGTAGCTGCCGCGCAGCGAGCCGCGCTCGGAGAGATCGGCGTGGAGCGGCGTGCCGAAGTAGGGCTCGGCGCGACAGAAATTCACCGGGTGCGCGCTCATCTCGCGCATGAACGCGATGTTCTCGCGGAGGTCGGCGATCGTCGTGTCGGGCTCGAAGACGAGCAGGTTGTAGCAGACGAAGATCCCCGCCTCGCGACACGCGGTGAGCGCCTCGCGCACGTGCTTGGTCTGGTTGCGACGGTTCAGGTGGTCGCTGCCCGCCTGCGACGCGTTCTCCACACCCACGTAGAGGCGGATGACGCCGAGGGCGCGCAGCTCCTTCGCGAGCTCGGGGGTCATCGAGTCGGGTCGGCACTTGCCGATGAGCCCGACCTTGCCGACGCCGAAGTCGTCGAGCGCGGCGCGCATGCCGCGCACACGCGCGAGCGAGTCGGCAGGACGCGGCAGGAGGAAGTTGTCGTCGTGGAAGCAGAAGAGCGAGGGCCCGCCCGCGGCGAACCAGAGCGTGGCCATCTCGGCGGCCACGTTCTCGGGGCTGCGATGCCGCAGCGTCTTGCCACCACCGTGGGCGCGCGCGTCTCGGTAGAAGCTCGTGATCGCGCAGTACGAGCACGCACCCCAGCAGCCGCGGCTGCCCATGATCGGGATGAAGGGCACGTTGCAGTGACGCGCGTGCTCGCGGTAGCGCACCGGGAACGGCAGCGTGTCGAGGCCCTCGAGCAGCGGCAGGCCCTGCGTGCGCACGGCCACTCCGTCGTCGGTGCAGAGCGCGAGGCCAGGGATCTCGGACAGAGGCTTGCCCTCGCCGAGCGCCTCGAGGAGCGCCACGAACGCTCGCTCGCCCTCGTGCAGGACGATCGAGTCGAGGCCCCAGTACGGCGTGAGCGCCTCGCGCCACGCGAGCGTGGGGAACTGACCGCCGGCCGTGATGTGGCCCGTGAAGCCCTCCGCGCGCAGGCGCCGCGAGAGCTCGAGGAATTCGGCCGATCGGTGCTGGAACTGGATGCTCAGACCGATGACCTCGGGCGAACGCGCGAGCACGCGACGCACCACGTAGGCCGCGTTCTCGGGCAGATCGAAGGGCTCGATGAAGACCTCGTGGCCGGCCGCCTGCGCGACCGCCGCGATCATCCCCATGCCCAGGTTCTCCTCGAAGTCCGCACCGACCAGCACGACGCGCATCCGGTCCTCCGCTGCGTGAGACCGTGGGGCTACGCACGTGGTTGGGGCGATCCCGTGCGAGGACGCACCCGCGAGACGTGACAGCGCAGAGGGACTGCGCGCGGCGTGAGGGCGGGGAGAGAGAACTTTGCGCTCGCCCGATCGTACATAGAGCGCATGCGCGTTCGTCCCCTGGCCGTGTCCTGGCTCGCCTTGTCGTGTGTGCTCGTCCTCGTCGCGGGCAGTCCGAGCGTCTCGCGCGCGGAGATCTGGTGCGCGGATGCGCTCTGGGCGCACGAGTGGGGCGTCGTCGTGTTCGGCGCGAGCGGCGCGAGCCGCACCGCGGGACCGCGCTTGCCCGCGCACTTCCACGGCCCCGCGGCGCCCTCCAGCCCTGCGGCGACGGGACCCGCGGTGCGAGAGCTGCCGCCCGACGGAGGCGAGCGCGCGCTGCCAGTGCTGACGTTCGCGACGGCGGGCATGTGGGAGCCACCGCCGATCGCGATCGAGCTCGGCTTCGCTCAGGGCGAGGCCACGCGCTGGTTCCCCGAGGTCGACGTGCGGCGCTCACTCGCCGACGTGACGAGCCCTGCCTCGGTGGCGGAGCACGCGCGCCTCGCGGCCGCGCGGCGAGCGCTCCAGCCCTACGGCGCGCGCCCCACGCTCGGTCGCGATCCGAGCCGACAGCTCGCGTGGGATCGCCTCGAGCTCTCGCTCGCGCCTCGACATCCGCTCGCGACCGCAGGCGAGCCTTGGGTGCAGCGACTGCGCGACGACCCGCGCGCGCTCTGGGTGAACCGCACGAGCAGCCAGGGCGGTGAGTCGGAGCGCTTCGTGTTCTACGAAGGGCAGACGCGCGAGCGGCCTGCGATCACGATCGAGCGCGGGCCCACGTACGCGACGGGTCGTCGCCACCTCGTGCTCCGCAACGGGAGCCGCCACGCGGTGCACGACGTGTTCCTCGTCCAGCGCGAGGGGGCGCACGTCTATGTGCTGAGCGTGCCTACGATCCCGGCCGGTGCGACGGCGGGCTACGTGCTCGAGGATCACGAGGTGGCCGCGGGGGCCCTCCGTGGCGCGACGCGCGACGCGCTGCGGAGCGCGATCGTCGATGCACGACAACCCTCTCCGCCGACCGGCGCGAGCTGGGACGGGCCCGACGGCTGCGTGATGCAGCGCGATCCCGCGGTGCCCGTGGAGCAGGCCGGTGGCCACGCGCTCTTCGCCTCCGAGGCCGACGTGCTGCTCGAGGCGTGGGGGCCGCGCTTCTTCGACGCGAACGGCACGACGCTCGTGTACCGCGAGGACGTGGCGCAGCTCGACGAGGTGATGCCGCTCGCGATCTACACGGACATGTACCACCACGTGGAGCTGCGCCGGCTCGGCCTGGCGCTCGTGGAGAACGTCGCGCTCCCGTGAGCGCGACCCCGAGCCGACAAGAGCTTGGCGTGGCGCTCAGGCTTGCTGTCGCGAGGCGCGGAGCACGCACGACTCGGCGGCCAGCCGTGCGCCGAGGTACCGATAGAACGGCAGCACGTCGGCGCCCGTCGCGGCGACGCCCGCGAGCTTGTCGGCCGCGCCCATGACACCCGGCAAGTGCTGCATCGCCGAGCCCGCGATCTGCCGCGCATACGGCGCGACCTGACGCACCGCGCCCTCGATCGGCGCGACGAGCGAGCCGACCATGCCCTGCGCGGTGCTGGCGATCTGTGCGCCGCCGGGGAGGATCGCGAGCTTGCCCGCGGCCGCGCCGCCGTGGCGCTGGAGCAGCGTGCCGATCGCGTTGCCGCCCAGCGAGACGAGGTTGTCGGCGAAGGGCAGCGCGACCTCGATCGACGCATAGTAGAAGGCCAGCGCCTGGCCCGCGGGCGTCGTGTAGAACGCGCTCGCGGCGTCCTGCGGCCCGCCGGGGAAGAGCTTGTGGATCATGTAGGCCATGCCGAGCAGCTTCAGCGCGGCGTCCACGCCCTGCTCGCTGTCGGTGTCGATCGCGCGCACGCCGCCGCCGAAGAACATCTGGAGCGCGGAGTGGACGCCCGAGTACACCGCGATGCCGGTGTCGCCGGTGTCGATCGCCCGGGCCACCGAGAGGGCGCTCTCGACATCGGGGCTCTGCGCTTGCGCGAACACGAGCTTCTCGTGCTGCGGCGCGAGCTGCGGGAAGAACACGCGCGCGCACTCGTCCAGCGTGCGATAGCTCGGGGAGCGCGGCGCGAACGGCACCGCGCCGAACACGGCGTTGGCCACGCGCACCGTGACCGCGTCGGGCGTGAACTCGGCGAGCAGGGGATCGATGTGGTTCTTGATCTGCATCGGTGAGCCTTCTTTCCGGCCGTAGCGTCGCCGATCCACGGCGCGCGTGCACGGTCGGGCGAGCGAGAACGTGCGAGCGAGAGCGGGAGAGAACGAGACCGCGCTCATCGGTGCGCGACGTCGACGACGAACGGGCCCGTGGTCGCGGCGTAGGGGCGCACGAGCAGCGTGTAGGTGCCGGGCGAGAGCGAGGCCTCGAGGCGCGCGTCGAGGCCCTCGCCGCCATCGTCGTCCTCGGCGATGCGTGTGGTGGCGGCGCCGTCGCGGCGATCGAGCTCGAGGTAGAGATCGAGGCCCGAGCGCGTCTCGATCGTGACGTCGAGGGGGCGATCCACGCTGAGCGTGTAGCGTCGCCGCGGCGAGAGCAGCGAGAGCTCGCCGGCAAAGGTCTGCGAGCCGTCGATCGCAATCGGCGCGCGCTCGTCGTGGCCCGGATCGAGACCCACGATCCGCGCCGCGACGAGCAGCACGCCGCCCAGCCCCGAGAGGACCCATGCCGCGAGCGCAGCCCTCGATCCGCGCCAGGCCGGGCTCGTCTCTGGGCTCGTTGCGGGGCCCGTCTCTGGGCTCGTTGCGGGGCTCGTCTCTGGGCTCGTCTCTGGGCTCGTCTCTGGGCTCGTCTCTGGGCTCGTCTCTGGGCTCGTCTCTGGGCTCGTTGCGGGGCTCGCCTCACGAGTCGGCGGCGGCACTGCGAGCGCGTCCTTCTCGCTCGCGAGCTGCCAGGAGGTGAGCGCCCGCACGAGCGCCTCGAGCGGCCCGCGCGCCAGCACGCTTCGGTAGAGGCCCGCGCCGAGCACCGCCGCGACGACGAACGCGAGCCAGTAGAGCGTGACCGCCGCGACGCTCATCGCGTGGCCCACACCGAGGAAGAAGCGGGGCAGGACGACACCGACGATCGCGTGCGTGAGGTAGAGGCTGAGCGCGAGCTGCCCCGTGGACACGAGCGCGCGCACGACGAGGCTCGAGCCGACGCGCGGATGCTGGACGAGCTCGTGCGCCACGCAGGCGAAGACCGTGGCGGTGCCGCACGCGGACACGACGAAGAGCGGCGCCGGATCCCAGCTCGTCGTGGCGAGGCCGAGCTCGGGCACGAGCGGCGCGAGCGCGGGCAGCGCGAGCACGACGTGCGGCACGGCGAGCGACGCGAGCTCGGTCGTCACCACGAGGAGGAGGGCGCGACGCAGAAACGCCCTCCGAAGAGAGCGATCCGAGAGATCGCGTCGTCCGAGCCAGGCCCCGTAGGCCACGAACGCGAGCCACGGAAGGATCGGGTGCACGCCGTCGATCACGACGTCGAGCAGCATGCCGAGCGGGCTCAGGAAGGGCAGCTCCGCACGGCCGGGCAGCGCCACGTCGATCACGGCCGCGGTGAGGGTGACGAGGCCCGCGATCGCCCAGAGCATCCAGTCTCTGGCGCGCAGGAAGACGAGCGTCGCGATGGCGAGGTAGCACGCGTAGAAGTGCAAGATGTCGATCGACCAGACGACGTGGAGGAGGTTGCCCAGCACGAAGAGGAAGACCGAGCGCAGGAGCATCGTGCGGCGCGCGACGCGGAGCGCGATGCGATCGCCCGTGCGCCGGGCGCGACGCGTGAGGAGCGAGAAGCCCACGCCGGAGAGCACCACGAAGAGCGAGCTCGATCGGCCGCTCGGCACGTGCACGAGCCAGCGCAGGAGCTGCTCGCCGCGATCGAGGCCCGCGGACGATGGCGGCGCGGCCAGCATCAGCTGGAAATTGATGAGGACCATCATGACGATGGCGAACGAGCGCGCGAGGTCCCAGCCGCGCTCGCGATGCGTGTCGGAGCGCGCCTTCGCGCGCAGCGCATCGAGCCTCGCACGCAGCGCGTCGAGCCCCCCACGCACGACGCCGAGGCGGCCGCTCACGGCGTCGGCTCGCCCTCGTCACCGCCCTCGACAGCGTCCTCGCGGGGCCCGCCCGCGGCATCGGTGGGCGCCGCGTCGAGCGCGACGGGCGAGAGCCCGCGCTCGTCCACCACGAGGAGGCGGATCTCGCGGCCCTCGCGCGCGAGGAGGTAGGTCCGGCCGTCGATCGTGGCCGCCGCGGGCACACCGTCCTCGTAGGTGCCGAGCACCTCACCGTCGCGCACCACGTAGCTCTGCCAGCCCGAGAGCACCGCCACGTGCGCGTCGCTCAGCTCTGCGGCCTCGAGCTCCATCTCCTCGCCCTCGCCTGCCTCGCGCTCCACGTCCGCGACGACGGCGCTCTGCGCCTCGGTGGCCGCGCTCATGCTCGCGCTGTCGAAGCTCGTCACCTGCACCTCACCCTCGACGCCGAAGGGGTGCGTGGTCTCGATGCTCTCGACCGACGTACCCTCGCACGGCGAGACCTCGAGCGCGGCGTACGTGGTGGGCGCCTGACCCTCGGCCGTGCCCCGCAGCGTGAGGGTGCGCGTGACGCGGGCGCCGCATCGACCCACGGGCCCGAACAGCGTCGCGCTCCGATCGGTCGCCTCGGCCTGCGCGACGATCGACAGCTCGCGCTCGATGCCGCCCACCCACGCCGCGCCGATGACGGTCGCCTCCGCGGGCGCGTCCTCCTCGGCGGCCCCGACGCGGTGGATCACGAGCAGGCGCGTCGTGACGGTCGCGTCGTCGAACACGGCCAGCGTGCGGCCGAGCGGG
>JAIBCE010000548.1 GCA_019694315.1 Sandaracinaceae bacterium | reverse complement strand
CGTGCGCGCCGTCCATCGTGTTCACGAAGGTCTCGGTGCGCACCGCCTCGCTCCACTCGGAGAGCTCGCCGTCGATGTGCGGCGCGCTCGCCGCGCGGTGCACGTGGAGCTCGGGGATCTCGGTGCGGGGCGCCTCGCCGCACGTGCAGCCGAGCGACGACGCGAGCAAGCTCGTCGCGAGCGCGAGACGGAGCGGGGGGAGCCCGATCGGAGACATCGCGCCGATGGTATCCAACGCAAACGGTCCTCGCCCACCACGAGAATCAGCGCGGACGTCGAGAGATGGGAGAACGTCGAGAAGGACACGAGACCGCGACGCTGCGGTAGAACTACGCGCATGACTTGCCTCGTGCGAAGCGCCTCGCTGTTGCTCGCGCTCGCGCTCGCGCCCGCGACGCTCGGCTGCTCGCTGATCGCGAGCTCGGGGCGGTATGCGTTCGGAGACGGCGCCTCCATCGATGGTGGTTCGATCGACGCGAGCGCCGCCCCCGACGCGAGCGTCCTCGACGCCGACCGGGATGCATGGGCGAGCGACGCGCCACCGATCGATGCGGGCGTGGATGCGATGACGGACGCGCCCGCCACCGACGCGGCGCTGCCGCCACCGACGATCGTGGAGATCGCCCCCGGCTTCACGCACAGCTGTGCCGTCCTCGACGACCGCCGCCTGCGCTGCTGGGGATCGAACGCGTTCGGCCAGCTCGGCGAGGGCCCCGATCGCAACGGCTACGAGGACGAGTCCATCACCTTCGAGGGCACTGCGCTCTGGGCCCGCCACGTCGCCGTCGCCGACGGCGTGACCTGCGTGGTGGCCACCGCGCCCGGCGCCGAGACGGGGCTCGTGCTCTGTCGCGGAGACAACGGCGTCGGTCAGCTCGGAAACGGCACGCGGTACGCGAGCACCGCGTGGACGGCGGTGCAGCTGGCGGCCTCGGGCACCGACCTCGCCGATGCGCGGAGCGTCGTGGGCTCGTCCGCGGGAACGTTCTGCGCGCTGCGCCCCGGCCCGCTCGTGTGCTGGGGCAAGAACGCCTCCTGGGCCGAGGCGGGCGTCGCGGACGGTGGCGATCTCGTCGAGGCCGTCGAGATGCTCACGCCGACGACCGGCGACACGGTGGACGAGGTCGAGCTCCGCGCGTCCGTCGGGTGCGCGCGCCTACACAGCGGTCACGTCTGGTGCTGGGGCTCGGACGTGAACGGGCTGCGGGGAGACGGCCCGTCGATCACCTCGCGGGACACGCCGCAGACCGGGCCCACCGAGGTCCCAGGGATCAGCGACGCGAACCTGCTGAGCGTGCAGGGGCCCACGGCGTGTGTGGTGCGAAGCTCCGGTGAGCTCACGTGCTGGGGCCAGGGCGCCGTGCTGGTGACGAGCTGGGTGCCCGTCCCCGTCACCCTCCCTGTGCCACTCGCGACCGCGGTCGTGAGCCGCATCGCGGGCCTCGGTCCGCAGCTCTGGGTCGAGACCGAGACCGGCGTCTTTGCGTGGGGTCGCAACGACGACGGTCTCCTCGGCGGCGGCGAGCAGCTCGGCGAATATCTTCCCTCTCCCACGAGGCGACACGCCTTCGACCAGGTGCCGACCATCGGCTCGGGAGGCGTGGGCTGCACGCTCGACGGACGGTGCTTCGGTCGCGACGGGCTCGGCGGGGCAGGCCAGCTCCGGCTGCGCTTGCGGAGCCCCGAGGCGGTGGTCGCCACGCGCCCAGGCGGGGCGAGCGCGCTGACCTCGACGGCGCCGCCGGTCATCGCCGCCAACGGCGTCACGGCGTGCGCCGTGACGTTCGGGGCCGGCAACGCCGTGGACTGCGGGGGATACAACGCCTACGGCGCGGCAGCCGACGATGCCGCGATCCGAGACTTCGCGCCTTGGCGGCCGACCCCCGCGCTCAGCGTGACGAGCCCCTTCGATGTCGCCGTCTCCGACCTCCGCGCCTACGTGCTCGACACGCCGGGGTCACCCGTGCTGAGGGGAACTGCGTACCCGTCGGGCCCGATCACCGAGTCCCTCATGGGCGCGACCGATCTGGCGGCCGGCGCGGACTTCCGCTGCTTCGCAGACGCGACGGGCGTGCAGTGCACGGGGGCCAACGGCTGGGGGCAGCTCGGCGCTGACGTGGCGTCGGGCGCCGTGACGCATCTGCTCCTCGCGGCAGCCCGCATCGAGGCAGGCGAGCACTTCGCGTGCGCGCTCACGCGCTCGCCGACCCTCATCTGCTGGGGGCAGAACGATCGAGGCCAGCTCGGGCGCGACAGCGTGGCGACCACGGGAGAGCCCGCCGCGGTGTCGCTGGAGGCGGGCGCGATCGTCGACGACTTCTGCGTGGGGGCCAACCACGCCTGCGCGATCGTGGGTGGCGACGTGCTCTGCTGGGGCGACAACGATCTCGGACAAGTGCGTGACCCGGCTCGCGTCGTGGTCCGCGCCCCGCACACCGCGTGGAACGAGAGCCCCGCCACGGCGGTGTCGTGCGGACGCGATCACACGTGCGTGCAGAGCGCCGAGGGGATCACCTGCTTCGGCAGTGACGAGTTCGCGGTCGTCTCCGGCGCACCTCGTCCGTTCAGCGGAACGCTGCTTCGGACGGGCGCCCTCGCGAGCACCGCCTTCGCGTGGAGTGAAAGCGGCGGCCTGCTCGCATGGGGAAGCAACCGCTACGGCCTCGCGTCGCCCGTCGACGCAACGACCTACGTCGATGTGCCCACGCCCGTGAGGACGCCATGAGCCGATCCCTTCGACTGCTCCTGCCCATCGCGATCGCGGTGCTCGCGAGCCTTGGCCACGCGCGAGCCCACGCCGAGATCGCATCCGAGGGCACCGAGGGCCCTTCGTCGTCGACGAGCAGCGCGGGCAGGAGCAGCGCCGACACCACGGACAGCGCCGACCAAGAGGCCCGCTCCGTGTTCGAGGCGGGCCGCACCGCGTTCAGCCACGGACGCTACGAGCAAGCGCTTCAGTTCTTCCGACAGGCGCACGAGCTTTCCGGGCGACCGCAGCTCCTCTACAACATCGCGCAGGCGCTCGATCGCCTCGACCGCGACGAGGAGGCCCTCGAGGCCTATCGGCGCTTCGCCGCCGAGGACCCCGAGAGCGATCTGCGTGCGCAGGTCGACGCGCGGATCGCGATCATCGAGGCCCACCTCGAGGCGGAAGCTGCCGAGGCCGAGGCCCACGAGAGCACGCCGCCCATCGCAGCGCCGTCCCCGTCGTTCGATCCGTTGCCGAGCGTCGTCCTCTTCGCGAGCGCGGGGGTCGCGCTCGTCACGGGCGTGACGCTCGGCGCGCTGGCGCTCGAGCACGACGGACGACTGAGCGCGATGTGCACGGGGATGTCGTGCGACGACTCGCTCCGAGGCCTCGCCACCGAGATGGACGCGCTCGCGCTCGGTGCCGACATCGCGCTCGGCGCATCTCTCGCGCTGGCGACCACTGCGGTCATCGTGCTCGTCGTGAGCGCCCCTTCCGCCGAGTCCCCGCGCGCGCTCGTGTGCGGTCCCGCCGGCTGCGGCCCGAGGTTCTGATCGAGGCTGGGTCGCTCGGCGGCGCGCCCTCAGCCAGCGCCGTGCCGCTCGAGGCACGCGCGCTTCACTTCCTCGGGCACGCTCACGATGCGCTCGGCGATCATGTCGACGCACACCACCGTGATCGCGGCCTCCGCGAGGAGCTCGTCGCCCCGCAGGATGGTCGACTCGAAGACGATCTTCGCGCGCGTGCACTCGGCCACCCACGTCTCGACGTCGAGCAGATCGTCGAAGCGCGCGGGAGAGCGGTACTTGAGGTGTGCCTCCACCACGGGCATCCCGAGCTTCGTGCGCTCCTCCCACGCACGATAGTCGAGGCCGTGGTGGC
>JAIBCE010000547.1 GCA_019694315.1 Sandaracinaceae bacterium | reverse complement strand
GATGCCGCACGATCCACGGGTTTCGGATCGGCGTCGAGCCGAGCACGCGCAGACCGAGGAGCGCGAGCTCGCGCTCGAACCGGGCGCGATCGAAGTACGAGTACTCCTCCTTGATCTCGGCGGCCCGCTCGGCCCGGTCGTCGTCGCGGAGGGCGATCTCGACGGCGTGCCGCAGCGAGAGCCGAAAGCGCGCCCAGCCAGGCCGCTCGGAGGCGAGCTCCTCCATGGGAAAGCCGCGGCGCTCCGAGAGCCATCGCCACTCCCGCGCGGTGCGCCGCGCGACCTCCGCGTCGGAGCCGAGCGGACGCGCGTCGGGCCCATCGCGCAGCTCGAGGATCACGGGCTCGTCGGCGCGCTCGGGCACCACGAAGTCGCGCACCACGAGCACGCCACCCACCGCGAGCGCCCTCGCCTGCACCGCGAGACACCGCGCCGCCGCGTCGTGGTCGTAGGGCGGATCCGAGAAGGTCGTGACGTGGTGCAGCACGCTCGAGTCGAAGATGCCCTCGAGCTCGCCGTCGGCGAACACGCGCGAGGCGATGTCGCCCACGACGAAGCGCAGGTTCGGATGTCGGTGCTTGTCCGTCGCGCGCGCGACCATCTCCGGGTCGAGGTCGACGCCGACGACGCGCAGCGACGGATAGAGCGCCGCGAGCGCCGCCGAGCCCTCACCCGAGCCCATGCCCATGTCGGCCACGTCCCCCTCGGACAGGATGTGCGCAGCCGTGAGCGCCACCTTCTGACGCATGCTCGCGTCCATGCCCGCGAGGTAGCGGGCGTAGGCCTCGCTGCTCTCACGGTTCTTCGAGCCATCGTCGTGGGGAGCCGTCTCGCGCTGGGCCATCGCCCGCGATGGTATCGCGCACGTGCCCTTGACGAGCTTCGATGCACGACGCATATATGCCTTATCGACAGCTTGCATCGAAGTGGGACCTTCGACATCCTCGGGCATGGCCCAACCACAGCGACGGGAGCCGGCACGACGAGCACCGTCACGCCCCAAGAGCCCGGCGCGCTCCCCGGGCGCCGAGCGCGCGGCTCGCAAGGCCGCGCCTGCCGTCACCTCGGAGAGCGAGGACCAGCGATACCTCGCGGCCTACGACGCGAGCGCCTTCGAGCGCCCCAGCGTCACCGTCGACGTGGCGCTGCTCTCCGTGAAGGACGACGCGCTCGTCACGCTCCTGCTCTCTCGCACGAGCCCACCGTTCCGCGGCAGACACGCGCTGCCCGGAGGCTTCCTCCGCATGGACGAACCGCTGGAGGTGGCCGCCGCGCGCGTGCTCCACGACAAGGCGGGCCTGAGCGACGTCTTCCTCGAGCAGCTCTACACCTTCGGCGCGGTGCACCGCGATCCACGCACACGCGTGGTGACGGTCGCGTACTACGCGCTCGTGCACCCCGGTCGCCTCGAGGCCGCCTCGAGCGACACCACGCTCGCGCGCATCGAGGTGCCCTGGGGCGGCGAGACCGGCGGCCCCGTGGACTGCCACGCGCTCGGCACCGCACGGAGCGGCGCGCTCACCCTCGCCTTCGATCACGCCGACATCCTCGGCACCGCGGTCAAGCGCATCCGCGGCAAGCTCGACTACACCCCCATCGGCTTCCAGCTCCTGCCCGAGCGCTTCACGCTCGCGGACCTGCAGCGCGTGCACGAGACCGTGCTCGGTCGCCCGCTCAACAAGGACTCGTTCCGCCGTCGCATGCTGGCGAGCGGCCAGCTCGAAGCGACGGGTGAGCTCCAGCGCGAGGTGGATCACCGCCCCGCCGAGCTCTACCGATTCTCACGACGCTCGGCGGTCTAGCCCCGGAACCGAGGGGGCCGCCTCGCGACGTCCCTTCGACGCGCGCGTGCCCGCGCAGCGCGCGTCTGCCTCTGCTCCGGGAGGGCCCCATGGCCGACATCCGATCGTACTGGTTCGTTCGACACCTCCGTGCGGACTCGAGCTCGCACGTCCTCGTCTACAAGAACGGCACGCTCGTGCGCTCCGGACGAGGTCTCTCGCTCTGGTTCTTCCCGCTCTCCACGAGCCTCGCCGAGGTGCCCACCGACGATCGCGAGGTCGCCCTCTCGGCCTTCGTGCGCTCCAGCGACTTCCAGGATCTCAGCGTGCAAGGGACGCTCACCTACCGCGTGATCGACGCCTCGCGCCTCGCCGAGCGCGTGGACTTCTCGATCGACACGCGGCGCGGCGCGCACCTGCGCCAGCCCCTCGACAAGCTCGCGCTCCAGCTCGGTCAGCTCGCGCAGCAGGAGGTCGCCGTGTGGGCCTCGGGGATCCCGCTCCGCGACGCGCTCCGGCAGGGTCCCGCGGAGGTGCGCGCCCGCATCGCCAAGCGCCTCGAGAGCGAGAGCGTGCTCGAGCCCATGGGCCTCGCGATCGCCTCGGTGCACGTGGCGTCGGTGATGCCCTCGAACGATCTCGAGCGCGCGCTCGAGGCCCCCATGCGCGAGCGCATCCAGCAAGAGGCCGACGAGGCCGCGTTCGCGCGCCGCGCGCTCGCGGTGGAGAAGGAGCGCGCGATCGCCGAGAACGAGCTCCAGAACCGCATCGAGCTCGCGCGTCGCGAGGAGCAGCTCATCTCGCAGGAGGGCGCGAACCAGAAGCGCAAGGTCAGCGAGGAGGCCGAGTCCAAGCGCATCGCGGCCGAGGGAGACGCGAGCCGCGCACGCCTCGCCGCGAGCACACAGGCCGAGACGACGCGCGCGGTCGAGGGCGCCAAGATCGAGCAGGAGAAGGCGCGCTCGGAGCTACAGACGACCTCGGTGCGCGCGCTCGAGATGGCACGCGTCGAGGCGGAGCGGGCGCGCATGGACATGGCGCGAGAGATCCCGCCGGCCGTGCTCGCGGCCCTCGCGGCCAAGGAGCTCGCGGGCAAGCTCCAGCGCATCGAGCACGTGCACCTCGGCGGCGATGCGCTCGGCTCGATGCTCACGGACCTCGTCACCGCCGGCACACGCGTCCTCGAGGCGGCCCCCGCCGCGTCGAGCACGAGCGCGAAGGAGCGCTGAGCCATGACGGCCTCGTCCGGCCCGGGCGTCGTCGCGGGCGCGCCCACGCGCGGGCCCGCGCCCTACCGCGATCAGGCTGACCTCACGACGGCGCGCAGCGCGATCCCGCGCGTCGTCGTGGTGAGCCGCCCCACCGAGTACGAGGAGCTGGTGAGGCGACACGGCACGCGCGCGCAGGCCGCGTTCTTCCTCGGCGATCGTCGCTCGCTCCTCGACGAGATCGAGGCGCGCCACGCCGCGCAGGAGGCTGCGCTCGCGCGTGTCTCGGCCGACGTGCCCACGAAGTGGCGTCGCTCGCGCGTGCCTCGGGCCGAGCTCTCTCGCTTCGTCTTCGAGCCTGGCGACGTGATCGTGGCGGTGGGACAAGACGGCCTCGTCGCCAACGTCGCGAAGTACCTCGAGGGACAGACGGTGATCGGCGTCGATCCGCTCCCCGGCAAGAACGCGGGCGCGCTCGTGCGCTTCGGTGTGACCCAGGCGAGCGAGGCCCTGCGCCTCGCGGTGGAGGGGCGCGCGCGCCTCGAGACCCGCACGATGGTCGAGGCGCGCCTCGACGACGGCCAGAGCCTCGTGGCGCTCAACGAGATCTACTGCGGCCATCGCACGCACCAGTCCTCGCGCTATCGCCTCGCGCTCGGCGCGCGCGAGGAGCGCCACTCGTCGTCGGGCCTCATCGTCGCCACCGGCACGGGCGCCACGGGCTGGTCCCTCTCGATCGCGCGCGCGGTCGGCGCCACCGAGCTCCTGCCCGCGCCCACCGACCGTGCCCTCGCCT
>JAIBCE010000137.1 GCA_019694315.1 Sandaracinaceae bacterium | reverse complement strand
TCGCGCGCGGCGCCTTCGAGACCGATGTGGCGCCGGCCTTCGGCGCGACCCTCGGCGCACCGCTCCTGTGGCTCGTGCCGTGGGCCGAGCTCGCGCTCGGCGTCCTCGTGCTCGCAGGCCCGACTCGGCGGCTGGCCTCGGGGCTCGGCGCGCTGCTCCACACGGGGATCCTCGCGGCGCTGATCGAGATCGATCACAACCGCGGCGTGTGGGCGTGGAACCTCGTCCTCGTGCTCGTCTGTCTCGCGAGCGCCCGCACGGCTGACGATGTCACCGCGACATCGCAGGACGACACGACACGAGGCGAGGCCTCGGCTCCGCGCGACGATCGCTCGATCGCGCGCTCGCCGCTTGCGCTGGCGATCCTCGCCTGGCCGCTGCTCTATCCGCTCGGCCTCGCGCCTGCCTCGACGGCGTTCTTCGTATACAGCGGGCTCGAGCCCGTGACCCTGGTGTGCGATCGCGACGAGCGCTGCACGCTCGATCGCGAGATCCATCGCTCCCTCCGCGAGCTCGAGGTGCCGGTCCCCGCGAGCGTCGCGCTGCTCGAGGCCTCGTTTCGGGCCGACTGCAGGCCCGGAGAGCGCTGGCTGGCGCGCGAGCGACGAGGACGCGAGGAGATCCTCGCCGAGGCGCGCTGCGACGAAAGGCAACCCCGATGACGACCAAGACGAACACCCACCCGCTCAGACGTTCTCGCGCCGTCGGTACGGTCGATGGGAGTCGGCAGCTCCCCACTGGCCGAGCACGGGGAGAACCCAGCGTGGCGTCCGTGGTTCCGTCTCGTCTTCTGGCGCTGGCGCTCCTGGCCTGTGCCTCGGTCGCCGCGATCGCAGGTCCCGAGGCCCCGTCGATCGCGCACGCTCAGGCCGCGCTCGTGCCCGTGCTCGTGCAGTCGCGCGCGGGCCAGTGCCTCGCCGTGACCCCGCTGCGCAACGTGCCCGGCGCGAGCCCGAGCATGGGCTGGCGTGTGATCGTGGAGCCCTGCAGCGGCCGCAGCACGCAGCGCTGGGGCCAGGTCGTGGGCGACTACCAGGACTTCGTCTTCGAGCCAGGCCTCTGCGTGGGCCAGGTGCAAGGGAGCGAGCAGCTCGAGCTCGCCGACTGCCACACGATGCGCCCGGTGCTCACCAACACGAGCCAGTCGCCCGATGCCGCCGACACGACGTTCCGCGTCGGAGATCTCTGCATGACGGCGCCCACCGCGGCCGCGCCGGGAACCTCGCCCTACGTGAAGCTCGCGCCCTGCGACGGGCGCCCCGAGCAGCACTGGCGCGTCTCCACGGCGCGCTGAGGTGCCTGGCTGCGATCAGAGATCCGCGAGCAAGGTCGCGAGCTCGCGTGGCCGCTCTCCGCGACGAGGCCAGTCGGGCCCGGCCGCGACGTAGGCGCCTTCCCAGTCGTGGTTGCAGCCCCCGCGCCCACCGTCGCGCTCGACGACGTCGGGGCCCACGACGATGTCGCGCGCACCCACGGCGCCGAGCGAGCGCAGCGCGAGATCGCCGAAGAACACGAGGAGATCGGGAGCTCTGCCTCGCACCTGTCGGAAGGCCTCGCGCGGCCTCACGACGCTGTGACCGCGGCCCGAGGGATCGGGCACCTCGCGCAGGAGCGCGTCGATCCGCGCGAGCAAGGGCTCGCGCTCGTCGAGGGACACGAGGCCCTCGGGCTCACGATCGCGCACGTTGAGGAACACACGCGCGTAGTAGCCGCCGTCGCTCCACGCCTTGGTCCGCGACCAGTCGACGAGCTCCGGGGTGAGCGGCTCGTCCTCCCGCGGCGAGCGGCGCAGGACGAGCAGGCCCTCGCGGCGCAAGAGCTCGTTCACGTGCACGCCGCCGAGCAGCGGGCGCGCGCCGTGATCGCTCATCACGATCAGGTTCGTGTCCGGCCCCGATCGCTCGATGAGGCGCTCGATCCGCAGGTCGAGATAGCCGTAGTAGTCACACGCCATGCGCGCGATCGGGTGCTCGGGCACGTGTCGCGGATCGCTCGGATCGAGGAGCGGCCAGAAGAGGTGGTTCAGGCGATCGGTGCCGATCTCGACGAGGAACGCGAGCCTCGGATCGTGCGTCGCGAGCACGTGCTCGGCGATGTCGAAGTGCTGTCGCGCCATGGCGAAGAGGGCATCCATCGCGGCCTCGCCCTCGAGCGTGCGCTCGAGATCGGGCACGTAGGGACCGAAGCGGGCCGCGAGCTCGGCGCCCAGCGCAGGAGGCCAGGTGTGCACGACGTCCGCTCCCGGCGTGAGCATGCACGAGACCTCCACGAGCCGCGTCGAGGCCTCTGCGCGGCTCGGATACGACGGTGGCACGAAGAGGGCCGCCGCGCGCTCGCCGCGCGCCACGACGCGGTCCCACACGTGCGGCGCATCGACGTCGGCGCTCGTGGCCGTGCGCATGCCGTAGCTCGCTGGCGCGCGGTTGCGGAAGCCGTAGAGGCCGAGCTCGCCAGCGTCCCGACCGGTCGTCGCGCACGCCCAGGCTGGCACGGTGATCGGGGGCACCACGCTGCGCAGCACGCCCCAGCTCCCCATCGCGCGGAGGCGACGCAGCGTGGGCATCGCAGAGGCGAAGCGATCGAAGAGCAGCCGCGGCGGCGCGCAGTCGAGGCCGACGACGATCGTGCGACGCGCGCGCGACGGCGTCATCGCGCGGGCTTGTAGGGATGCGCCGCGAGGATGCGATCGCGGGCCGCCAAGAGGGGCGCGAGCTCCTTCGCGAGCGCGGGGTCGGACCAGCTGCGATCGAACGCGGCGCTCGTCGTGAGGAGCTCGTGGCTCGGCGCGACGAATTGCAGCGTGGTCACGAGCGAGAGGTCGGCGAACGTGAGCTCCTCGCCCACGAGATGATCGTACCGAGCGATGGTGTCCTGCGCTGCGACGAGGACGTCGCGGAGGAGGCTGCGGAGCCCTTCGCGATCGTAGGCGCCAGGCCGACCGCTCGGCCCCTCGAAGCTCGCGCCGCCGTACTTGTCGAGGATGAAGCGGCAGGCACGCCGACCCACGGGCAAGGACGCGCGCTTCACCACGCCGGGCCAGCTCGGCGGCATCGACGCGAGGATCGCCTCGTCGTCGTCGGCCATGCGCTCGGTCGCGAGCAGACGGCCCGCTTTCTTCGCGAGCTCGAGCCGATCGAGCCATCGATCGAGCGCCTCGAGCGACTCGCGTGGAAAGAGCGTCCGCTCGCCGCGGGCGACGGCCTCTTCGTCGACGAGCTCCGCGATCGCGCGCGAGTCGTGCACGACGCGCGGCCCGTCGATGAGGATCGGCACGCTGAGCTTCTCGCGGACGAGTCGCCCCTCGATGCGCGAGAGCCGCGCCCGCAGCACCGGCTCTCCGATCATCGGCGTGTACGCCTCGAAGCGATACGGCACACGGTGCAGGTGCAGCGCCCAGCGCGCCTGCAGACTCCACGGCGAGTACGGAATGCCCACGATCGTGGCGCGCGACGACAGCCTCACGCCCGCAACCTACCACGGGGCAACCTACCACGGGGTCACTCCATGCCTCGTAACTCCCCGAAAAGACTCGTGTCCTACGGGCACTTTGACGCGACCCCCCGAACGGGTAGGTCCAAGCTCTCGTACGCCACGCCTGGCTCGGCCACTCGCGACGCATCGGGACGCGTCGGCCGCTGCTCGTAGCCGACTGGGATCACCCGTCGCGGCGCCTTCACGACGTCAGCCTCCCAGCTCTCGCGACGCAGCTGCACGAGCTCGCGGTAGCGTTGCTGCCTCGATGCCTCGTCGGCCCCGAGCCCGAGCCACCACGACGAGGGCGTCCACAGCTCACGCACGAGCTCCGGGCACGCTCCCTCGCCGGAGTGCAGCGCGTAGGTCGTCCACACGTTCGCGCGTCCGATCCGCGTGGGGTTGAGGTCGACGTACGGCACGGTCGCCGCGAGCTGCCGCTCGCTCTCGATCGGCAGCGCGTCGTAGCGCTGCTCGAAGAGCTTGCCGCTCGCGTTGCGCTGACGGTTCCGTCGAAGGGCGTAGCGCTGCGACACGTCCTTCACCCAGAGGCTCAACACCTCGACGGACACGGGCGTGAGCACGAGGTGCACGTGGTTCGTCATCAAGGCGAGCGCGTGCACGAGGCAACCGACGAGGTGCACAGACCGGAGGCAGAGCCCCACGAAGTGCGCGCGATCGCCGGGCGACGAGAAGAGGTTCCGACGATTGTTCCCGCGCAGGACGACGTGGTGCGGGAGGCCAGGAAGGACGTGTGCGTGGCGGGGTGTGCGGGGCATGGTCCGCCGTTGTCGGCGGATGCCCGCGCCGGTTGCCCCTCGTCTCACCTGCCCGAAAGAGGGGTCGCGTCAAAGTGCCCGCAGAAGCCCAAGAACATCGAGGGCTTACGAGGCAAGGAGTGACCCTCACTTCTTCGGGGCGTTGACGTCGGGGTAGTCGTAGAAGCCGCGGCCGACCTTCCGGCCGAGACGACCGGCGCGGACCATCTGCCGGAGGAGCGAGGGCGGACGGAACTGCTCGCCAAGCTCCTTGTGGAGGTGGTCGAGGATCAGGAGGCGCACGTCGAGGCCCACGAGGTCGGTGAGCTTGAGCGGGCCCATCGGGTGGCGATAGCCGAGCTCCATCGCGAGGTCGATGTCCTCCGCCGACGCGACGCCCTGCTCCAGCATGCGGATGGCCTCGCAGCCGAGGATCACGCCGAGGCGGCTCGTCGCGAAGCCGGGCGCGTCCTTCACGACGATGGGCTTCTTGCCGATCTTCGCGGCGAACGCGCGCGCGCTGGCGATCGTGTCCTCGCTCGTCTGCATCGCGCGCACGATCTCGAGCAGCTCCATCACGGGCACGGGGTTGAAGAAGTGCATGCCCACGACGCGCGTGCCGTCCTTGGCCACGCCCGCGATCTCGGTGACCGAGAGCGAGCTCGTGTTGGTGGCCACGATCGCGTGCGCTGGCGCCGCCTCGGACACCTTCTTCACGAGGTCGAGCTTGAGATCCATGCGCTCGGGCACGGCCTCGACGATCAGATCCGCGCTCGCGCTCGCGGCCACCGGATCGGTGGAGAGCGAGATCGCCGCGACCGTGCGCTGCTCGTCCTCGGCGCTGATGCGGCCCTTCTCGCGCAGCTTCGCGAGGCTCTTCTCGATCTGTGCCTTGCCCTTGGCGACGACCGCCTCCGAGACATCGGTCATCGTCACGCGTAGCCCCGCGTGCGCGCACACCTGCGCGATGCCGTGTCCCATGGTTCCCGAACCGACCACGACGACGCTCTGGATCTCGCTCATGGGCGCCGTTCCTACCACAGCCGTCGCAGCGCGAGGGCCCACGCCGGGCGCGAAAACCGCAAGGAAGACGGGCGCCTCCACGTTTCTGCAGAATTCGTCGCCGCACCTGTCGATCCTGAGGCCAGGCACCGAAGAGGTCGGTGCCGCGCTCGAGGAGACCCGCTCATGGACTACGCCCTGCTCATCCACGCCTCCGAGGCCCGCTTCGCCACGCAGACCCCCGGCGACCAGGCCGCGATCTTCGGCGCCTACATGCAGTACACGAAGGAGATCGCCGCCACCGGCAAGACGCAGCCCGGCGCCGCGCTCATGCCGACCTCGACGGCGACGTGCCTGCGTGTGCGCCACGGCAAGGTGATGCTCTCGGACGGTCCGTTCGCGGAGACCAAGGAGCAGCTCGGCGGCTTCTACGTGTTCTCGACGGAGGAGCTCGAAGAAGCGCTCTCCTGGGCCGCGAAGATCCCCGACGCACACGGCGGCTCGATCGAGGTGCGCCCGACGCCGAGCTTCGCCGGCGCGCCGCCCTATCCGCCGACCGCGGCCAAGCCCACGGACGCGACCAAGGAGTACATGCTGCTCATCTACGAGGACGAGGCGCTCTGGACGCGCATGTCGGAAGCGGAGCGCAGCGCGACGTTCGGCCGCTACTTCGGTGTCTCGGCCGAGATGCGCAAGGCCGGCGTCTTCATCGATGGCTCGGCGCTCTCGTCGGTGCGCGAGGCCAAGACCGTCCGCATGCGCGATGGAAAGCGCCTCGTCTCCGACGGCCCGTTCGCCGAGACGAAGGAGCAGCTCGGTGGCTACTACCGGATCTGGGCGCGCGACCTCGATCAGGCGGCCGCGTTCGCGAAGCTCATCCCCGCTGCGGAGACCGGCACGATCGAGATCCGTCCGGTGATGGACACGAGCCAGCCCCCGGCGTGAGCGCGAGGCCCGACGAGACCGCAGAGGAGGTGCTCGCCGCGCTCGTGCGCCACGAGCGGGTGAGCATCCTCGCGTCTCTCGCGCGCCGCTTCGGCCTCGACATCGCGGAGGAGGCGGTCGATCAGGCGATCGAGGCGGCGCTGCTCGCGTGGCGGAGCGGAGGCGCGCCGCCCGAGCCGGGCGCGTGGCTCCAGCGCACCGCGATGCACAAGGCGATCGATCGCGCCCGGCACCAGGCGATCCGCGCGCGACACCAGCGCGAGGCCGCGTGGATCACGAGCGAGCTCGCCGAGGGCACCGAAGCTGCGGGCTTCGTCGACGATCGCCTGCGCCTGCTCTTCACCTGCTGTCACCCCGCGCTCGCCGACGAAGCGAAGGTGGCGCTCGCGCTCCGCATGCTCGGCGGCCTGACGACCGAGGAGGTCGCGCGCGCGTTCCTCGTGAGCGAGGCGACGATGGCGCAGCGCCTCGTCCGTGCGAAGCAGAAGATCCGCGACGCGCGCATCCCCTACGAGGTCCCCGAGCGGAGCGAGCTCCCCGCGCGCATAGAGGGCGTGGTCGCCGTCGTCTACCTCGTGTTCAACGAGGGCTACCTCGCGACGCGCGGCGCGCTCACGCGCATCGATCTGTGCGAGGAGGCGATCCACCTCGCCGAGCTCCTCGTCGCGCTCCTGCCGACGTTCGCGCTGCCGCGCGCGCTGCTCGCGCTCCTCTTGCTCATCCACGCACGCGCAGGAGCGCGCGGCGAAGGCGAGCACATGGTGCTCCTGCCCGATCAGGATCGCGCGCGCTGGGACCCTGCCCGCATCACGCGCGGGGAGGCCTTGCTCGCCGAGGCGCTCGCGCTCGGGCCACCGAGCGCCTACGCGATCGAAGCCGCGATCCAGGCTCTTCACGATCGCGCGCCGCGCTGGCAGGACACGGACTTCGCACAGATCGCGCATCTCTACGCGGTGCTCGAGCGCTACGACCCCTCGCCGATGGTTCGCCTGAACCGCGCGGTCGCCGTGTCGCGCTGCGACGGGCCCGAGGCGGCGCTCGCGATCGTCGAGGCGATCGTCGACGAAGGCGCGCTCGCGCAGCACCACCTCCTCTGGGCCACACGCGCCGCGCTCCTCCGAGATCTCGGTCGAGCCGACGAGGCCGCGGCCGACGATCGACGCGCGCTCGCGCTCACCAAGAACGACGCGGAGCGCGCGCTCCTCGACGCTCGCCTGCGCCACGCCCGCTGAGCAGCGCCCACGGGCACGAACGACGAGGGCGGAGCGAGACGAGTGCGTCCTTGGTGTCAGCCGAGCTGCGCCGTTGCGCGGGCACGCTCGAGCTCGCCCGCCTCGAGCGCGGCGTGCTCGATGAGGAACCAGCACTGGCCACCGTCGGCCCATTCCATCTCCGCCGCCTCGTCGGTCTCGAAGGCGAGGAGGTTGCGCCACGCGAGGGCGGTCGCGAGGTCTTCTCGCCACATGACGACGTTCTGCACGAGAACGTCCGACCGCCACGAGTGAGGGTAGCCGAGCAGCTGATGCCCCTCTTCGACGCCGAACCAGTGATTCAGGTTGCTGGCCCATTCCTCGAGTGCGTCGCGTTCGTCTTCGACGAGCTCACTCAGGCCCAGCGCGTCGAGGTGGGGACTTCCGCTCAGGACGCTCGGCACCGAGACCGTGGGGATGAAGTCGATCGCACACTCCTCGAAGCGCTCACCGGGAGCGGGCAGACGCTCCACGAGGCCGCGCGTGAACACGACGACGCCGTTGTCTTCGGACATCGTGGAGCGATCAAAGAAGAACGAGATCAGGCCCGAGGTCGGCAGTGGCGATTCGATGCGCGACGCCACGTCGGCGAGGTCGAGCTGCGCGAGAAACGTCATCGCTCGACCCTCCCAGCTCGGCCAAAGCGCGCCCGGAGCGAGGTCGGGGTCGCCGCCCACCTTGCTGCGGCCGACAGCCACGTCAGCGCGGCGCGAGGAGAGGCGCAGACATCGTCGTGCCGAGGCCACGAAGGCCGGCGCGAACCGCGACAGGCCGTACTCCGCGAGGTGGGTCTCGATGATCTGTCGCTCGCGCTCGGGGATCGACACCTGCGAGAGGGTACTCCTCCGAGACCTCTGTCGGACCGACGAAGTCGCGGTCGACCATCATGCGAGCTCGCGCCCACCGAGAACGACGCCGAGCACGCGGTGCTCGCGAGCACGCTCGTGCGTAGTACCGTCTCCACGAAGGCGATGGGAACCACGCAGAAGGCTCCGGTGAACGCGACCACTCCGCTCATCGCTCTCGCACGACGCGTCGTCGTGACGCTCGGCGCGATGGCCGCCTACGTGTTCATGCGGAACGTGCCCGCACCAGGGCTCGACCTCGCGACGTTCGAGGAGCTCGGTGGGTCCGCGATGGTCAGCGTCGTCACGCTCGGGGTCGGCAACCTCACGACCGGCGCGCTCCTCGTCGAGCTCGCTGCTTGGGTCGTGGCGCGCCGCGATCTGGAGCGCCGAGCGCGGCTCCGCGCCCGGTGGGTGCGTCCCGCTGCGCTCGGCCTCGCGGCGCTCCAGAGCGTCGGCGTCGTGATGTGGATCTCGTCACTGACCCCGACCCTGGATCGTCCGCCCTTCGTCCCCATGCTCGGTGCGCCTCTCCTCGTGGGGGCGACGTTCGTCGCTGGCGTCGCGCTCATTGCGCTCGGGCTCGAGGCCATCACGCGGTGGGGCATCGGCAACGGCTTCACCGTGTGGGTCGTCTTCGAGAGCGCCTCGTCGATGATCGAGATCGTGCGAGCGGAGGGGTTCGAAGCGCTCGTCGTGCCGGCAGCGATCGTCACCGTGGCGCTCGGCACGTTCGCGCTCGCGACACGCTCGCGCGCGGCCGAAGAATCGCCGTCGATTCGGATTCCTCCGTCCGGCATCCTGCCGCTCAATCTCGGGGTGTTCGCGATGGTGCAGCTCGCGGCCCCGCTCTTCGCGGCGGCGTTGGTCGTTGGTGCCGCGGCGCTCGCACTCGGACGCTTCTGGCATGTCGGGCGCGGGCCAGGAGGTGTGGGGCCTGCGCACGTCTGGGGCGCGCTCGTTCTCGTCGCTGCGTTCATCACCTTCGATCTGCTGGGCCGCGACGAGCGAGGTGACGTGGTCTGGCACGCGGCCGGCGTACTCGTGGCCCTCGCCGCCGGCATCGATCTCGTCGCGGAGATCCGCGCACGTGCGCGGTTGGGTGAGCTCACCACGCTCGTCTCCGAGCAGCGCATCGATGCCGCCGACGTGCTCGCGACACGCCTCCGCGCGGCAGGCATCGAGGTTCACCTCCGCGCGCTGCACCACCGCACGATGCTGCAGTGGCTCGGGCCCTACGTGCCGGTCGAGGTCCTGGTGCCCGTCGCCGAGGAGGGCGCCGCGCGCGCGGTCCTCGCGGGGCTCGGCGCGTACCGCTGACGGGCGACCTGCGCGCCTGACGCTCCGGTCAGCCCGAGCCGGTGCTTCACGCCCCGAGTGCGTTCACCAGGTCGTTCGCCCTCGTCGCGCTCGGCAGTCCCGCGATCGAGAGCGCCGCGTCGGGCTCCTCCGCCGACAGCACGACCCGCAGTGACGCAATGCCCGCTTCGCGGGTCTCGTCGAGCAGACGACACTCTACATCGGTGAAGCGCGAGCGAGCCCAGTCGTGGAGTGCGAGCGACAGAAGCGCGTGCTGGGCTTCGTCTCTGGCGATCTGCGCAAAGGTCCATCGCACTTCGGGGTCGCGCGCGTGTGCCGCTTGGTGAGCCGCGAGCAACGCACCGGAGGCCTCGCGAACACAGCCCTCGAACGCGTTGTCCTTCGCCATCTCGAACAACGATCGAGGAGCCGTCTCTCCTCGCTCGACGACCGGGACCTCACCGCCGAAGCGACCTGCGAGCCGACCGACGAGGCGTGCGTGCGTGATCTCTTGCCGTGCGCTGCGGCGTGCTGCGCGCGACATCGACCGTGGCGCGCCGTGCAGCGCCAGCTCGGAGGCGAGCTCGAAGAACGCGGGCACGGCGGCCGACTCGAGGTGCGCCACGGACGCGAAGTGTTCGCCCAGACGTGTCCTCGCTCGAGTCCTTCCGCGTGGCCGGAGCGCCTGCGGCGCCCGCCCTTCACCGCACGAGGAGTAGGCCGTGCAGCGGACGTTCGGGGGCTCCTCCTCGCATGTCCAGCTGAAGAAGTACGAGCCGTAGATCGTGCCCGCGTCGGCCATTCCGACGTCTCCCGGCCAGGTGCCCTCGAGGTTTCCGTAGCCGCAGAGGTTCTGACACGCCTGGTATCGACGCGCGCTGTCTGCGTCTGCCAACGCAGCGCGCTGCTCGTCCGTCAGCTCACGCACCAACACGATGGGACCGCCGCACTGCGCGCAGCCTCCGCTGCATCCAGAGCAAGCGAGCGAGCCGGCGACGACGAGACCTCGCGCGAGGGCGAACGAGCGACCGCGCGCGATGGAGCGCAGGACGTCCCCGAGATCTTTGATGCCCATGGAGCAAGCGTGCCCGAGGGCTCGACGCGCTGTCACGAGTCTTTGCCCCTCGGAGTGCGCGGACGGCCCGCGGCGGCCCTCGTTCGCCGACCTCGCTGGGCACCTCGCGCGCGGCTCGCACCTCGCGTCAGAGCTCGACGGTGGTCATCCACGCACGCACGCGCTCGGCGAGCGCGGGATCGCTGCGATCACCGACCACGGCGAGGATGAGCACGTCGGCGACGTGGAACGACCGACCGACGAGCGCCTCGACGTCTCGCAGCACCTTCGGCAACGACTCCAGCGTCCCGCGGAGGACGACGCTCTTGCCCTTGCGCATGGAGCTCTCGGGGATGTCGCGAAAGACACCCGAGACCTCGCCGCGATCGAGCATCGTGGCGCGGAGCTCACCCTCCCAGCGCGCCGGTGTCACGCCGTGGAGCGGCTCGCCCTGCCCCGGACGAAGGCGCACCGACCATGCCTCGTCGAGCGCGGGCCCTGGACGGGGACGTGCCCGAACACGAGATCGAGGTGCGAGGTCTGCGTGCGGAGATGCTTCGCCTTGGGATGGCGTGCTCGGCGATGTCGAAGTGCTGTCGCGCCATGGCGAAGAGGCCGTCCATCGCGGCCCCTCGAAGCTCTTGCCGCCGTACTTGTCGAGGATGTACCGACACGCGCGACGGCCGACGGGCAAGGACGCGCGCTTCATCATGCCGGGCCAGCTCGGCGGCATCGACGCGAGGATCGCGGCATCGTCGTCGGCCATGCGCTCGGTCGCGAGCGGGCGCCCGGCCTTCTTCGCGAGCTCGAGCCGATCGAGCCACCGGTCGAGCGCCTCGAACGACGCGCGCGGAAAGAGCGTCGAGGCGCGGCCGCTCGCGACGCCTTCTTCGTCGGCGAGCTCGGCGATGGCGCGCGAGTCGTGCACGACGCGTCGTTCGTCGAAGAGCACGGGGACGCTGAGCGTCTCGCGCACGAAGCGCCCCTCGAGGCGCGAGAGCCGCGCACGCAGCACGGGCTCGCCGATCATGGGCGTGTAGGCCCCGAAGCGATACGGCAGCCGATGCAGGTGGAACGCCCAGCGCGCCTGCAGGCTCCAGGGCGAGTACGGGATGCCCACATCGTGGCGCGCGGCGAGAGGCTCACGCGACCGTTGATACCACGAGCCCTCACGCCCCGTAGCCCGAGGCCCCGCGCACACCCACCGGCTCGACCGCGATCACCATGCGGATCTCGGGGATCACGAAGACGCGGTGGCGCGCGCCCGAGGCGATCACCGCGTGGGCCGCCTTCGAGATGTCGTAGCGCTCGCCTGCGACGTGGAGCTCGAAGATCTCGCTCTCCTTGTAGGCGATGTGGCGCGTCTCGACCTCGCCCTCGAGCGTCTTCACCGAGAGGGGTCCCCGCGCGCGCGACGCGATCCACGCGGTGTAGCCCGCCCACGCGATCGCAGACGTCGGCAGGAGCACCGTGCCGAACACGATGCCCGCGATGCCGAGCACGTCGCCCGCGTCATGCACCGCGAAGACGCGGCCGTCGTACGCGAGGTAGCCGCCGATGCCGTACATCACGACGCCGAGCACGAGCGCCAGACCCGCCATGAACGTCGCGTCGTCGTCGACGGCACGCCGCACGCGCTGACGCTGACGCTCGGTCAGCTCGCCACGCCGGTTCACGTCGAGCTCCGCGTCCGTCACCTCGAAGGCCGCGAGGAGGTGCTGTCGGTCCACGGCGAGAGCATCGATCGTTCACTTCCTCACGTCGAGTTGGCCCGAGCGAGGTCCTGTCGTAGAAACGCGCGCGCATGCTCCCGATCGACAAGCTCGAGTCGCTCGTCTCGCGGTTCCGCGAGCTCGAGGAGCTGCTCTGCGTGCCCGAGGTCATCGCGGACACCAAGCGCTACGCGATGCTGAGGCGTGAGCACGCGGAGCTCGGCGTGCTCAGCGCCACGTACGGCCGCTACAAGTCGGTCGAGACGCAGATCGCCGACGACCGCGCGGCGCTCTCGGATCCCGAGCTCCGCGAGATGGCCGAGGAGGAGCTGCCCGTGCTCGAGGCCGAGCGCGGCGAGCTCGAGACTCAGCTCGAGGTGTTGCTCCTTCCGTCGGATCCGAACGACGCCCGCAACACCATCGTCGAGATTCGCAGCGGCACCGGCGGCGAGGAGGCGGCCCTCTTCGCCGCCGACCTCTTCCGCATGTACTCGCGTTTCGCCGAGAAGGCGGGCTGGAAGGTCGAGGTGCTCAGCACGAGCGAGGCGAGCGCAGGCGGCCTCAAGGAGCTCGTCGCCTCGATCACCGGCGACCGCGTGTACTCGCGCATGCGGTTCGAGGGCGGCGTGCACCGCGTGCAGCGCGTGCCCGCGACCGAGAGCCAGGGACGAATCCACACCTCGACCGCGACCGTGGCCGTCTTGCCCGAGGCCGACGAGGTCGACGTGGAGATCGACGACAAGGATCTCGAGATCTCGATCGCCGCCTCGGGAGGCCCCGGGGGACAGGGCGTGAACACCACCAACAGCGCCGTGCAGATCCTCCACCGGCCCACGGGCCTCATCGTGAAGTGCCAGGACGAGCGCTCGCAGATCAAGAACAAGGCGAAGGCGATGAAGGTGCTGCGCGCGCGCCTCCTCGAGCGCGAGCAGGACGCAGCACACGCGGCCGAAGCTGCAGAGCGCAAGAGCATGGTCGGCTCGGGCGAGCGCTCCGAGAAGATCCGCACCTACAACTACCCGCAGAACCGCGTCACCGACCACCGGATCGGCCTCACGCTGCACAAGCTCGATCAGGTGGTGAACGGCGACCTCGAGGAGCTCTTCACGGCCCTGCGCGCACACCACACCGCGGCGCTCATGGAGCAGCAGGGCAAGACGATCCTCTGATCGCGCTGCGCGACCAACGCCCCTACCCGAGCAGCGTCGAAGGCGCGCGCACGCGCTCGATGCGAATCGAGTGCTCGACACCGAGCGACTCGAGCTCCGCGCTCAAGAGGCGCGCCTCGGCCTTGGTGTGCACCACGCGCTGCCCGTCGCGCGCGAGGGCGGCGAGGTCTCCGAGTCGCACCGCATGAGGCACCGCGGCGAGGCGCGCACGAGCCTCGTCATCGAGCACGAAGACATGCTGGGTCCAGCATCGCTCGGTCCCGGTCGGCGCCGCCTCGCGCCACCAGGTGTGGTCGACCTCGCGCGACTCGATGCGCTCGGTCTCGCGCTGCACGTGCGCCACGAACGCGGTGGGCAGACGCACCGAGTGGACCTCGACGTAGTGCGCGAGCCCCTCGGGCCACGCATACACCTCGTCGCACAGCTCGGCGCTCCCCACCTCGAGCCCGCACAAGCGACAGCGCGCACGACCGAGGTAGTAGCGCCAGCGGCGGCCGTCTCGGAGATAGTCGGCCACGAGCGAGCGCTCCGCCTCGTCCCAGCTCGGATCGAGGAATTCGCGCGGATCGAGGCCTTCGGTGCGCTCTCCGCCCCAATAGCCCAGCATGCGAAGGCGGAGCGGTCCGCTCATCCGCGCGCGTCCTCGTCGACCGCGAGCGGAGGCTCGGTCAACGGAAGTCTTGGCGCCGCCGTCACGTGAAGGAATGTACCACGCAGGGTCGGTGTCCCCGGGGGACCGCGCCGTGCGGCTGCCCGTTGGGATTGGATGACAGCCGTGTGAGCCTCCTTACGGTCGGTCCTCGTTCGACACCCACCCCGCCCCCCGAAGGATGCCCCGATGACCGAGCTCGCCTCTCCGCTCCCGCTCCTGCCCCTGCGCCACGGCGTCGTGCTCCCCTCGCGCACGACGACCATCCCGGTGGGCCGCCCCCGGAGCCGCGCGCTCGCGAGCGCCCTCTCTCCGGGCGATCTCGTGATCCTCGCGGTGCAGCGCGATCCGGCCATCGAGGATCCCGCGCTCGTCGATCTCCACTCCATCGCGACGCTCGCACGCGTCACCGAGCGCACCGACCGCGGGGCGCGCGGCGTCGTGCTCGTCGTCGATGCGCTCTCGCGCGTGGAGCTGCGGGCGCTCACCTCGTCGGTGCCGTACTGGATGGCGCGGGCCGAGGAGATCACCGAGCCGAGCGCGAGCGCCGAGGCGGTGGAGCTCATGGGCGCGCTCAAGACGCGCCTGCGCGAGCTCATCTCGAACGACACATCGCTCACCGAGATGCTCGCCACCACCAAGGAGCCCGGCGTGCTCGCCGATCGCGTGCCGGCGTGGCTCGACGTCGAGGACGCGCGCAAGGTCGAGGTGCTGCTCACGATCGATCCGGCCGCGCGCCTGCGGCTCGTCATCGAGCTGCTCGCCGAGGCGCGCGCCAAGAACGAGCTCCGGCAGAAGATCGACTCCGAGGTCCGCAAGGAGCTCGGCAAGAACCACAAGGAGGCGATGCTCCGCCAGCAGATGCGCGCCATCCAGAAGGAGCTCGGCGAGGAGGACGCCAACAAGGACAAGCTGCGCGACAAGCTCGACGCGGCGAACCTGCCCGACGACGTGCGCG
Organism: Sandaracinaceae bacterium; assembly: GCA_019694315.1. GTDB lineage: Bacteria > Myxococcota_A > Polyangia > Polyangiales > Sandaracinaceae > JAFLCL01. The sequence continues at coordinate 4,659 of JAIBCE010000137.1, read as the reverse complement.
AGGTCGTCGACCGCGAGCTGCGTCGCCTCGATCAGGTCGGCCCGAACCAGGCCGAGGCCAACGTCATCCGCACCTACCTCGAGTGGATCGCGGATCTGCCGTGGACCAAGCGCGCACCCTCGCAAGGCGATCTCGACGCCGTCGAGCGCAAGCTCGAGAGCGACCACTACGGCCTCGCCGACGTGAAGCGCCGCATCCTCGAGCACATGGCGGTGCTCTCGCTCGGCGGCGAGGGCAAGGGCACGATCCTCGCGCTCGTGGGCCCGCCCGGCGTGGGCAAGACCTCGCTCGCGCAGTCGGTCGCGGACGCGACGGGCCGCCCGCTCGTGCATGTGTCGCTCGGCGGTGTGCGCGACGAGGCCGAGATCCGCGGTCATCGCCGCACGTACATCGGGGCCCTCCCCGGCCGCGTCGTGCACGCGATGCGCAAGGCCAAGGTGAAGAACCCCGTCGTCGTGCTCGACGAGATCGACAAGCTCGGTCGCGGCTGGCAGGGCGATCCGGAGGCCGCGCTCCTCGAGGTGCTCGATCCCGAGCAGAACAAGCAGTTCACCGATCACTACCTCGAGCTGCCCTTCGATCTCTCGGAGGTGCTCTTCATCGCCACGGCCAACGATCTCTCCACGCTCAGCGCCCCGCTCCGCGATCGCCTCGAGATCATCGAGGTGAGCGGCTACACGACCGACGAGAAGGTCGCGATCGCCGAGCGCCACCTCGTCGAGCAGCAGAGGAAGAAGGTGGGCCTGCCGAGCGGCTCGGTGACGGTGCCGCGCGAGAGCCTCGAGCTCGTCGTGCGCGAGTACACGCGAGAGGCCGGCGTGCGTCAGCTCGGTCGCGAGATCGGCAAGGTGCTGCGCTCGCTGGCGCTCGAGGTCGCCCGCAAGAAGAGCGACGCGGCCTCGATCACGGTGGACGAGGCCACCATCCGCAAGGTGCTCGGCAAGCCGAAGTTCTTCGCGGAGATGGCCGAGCAGGACAACGCCCCCGGCATCGCGGCGGGCCTGGCGTGGACGCCGGTCGGTGGAGACATCCTCTTCATCGAGACGACGAAGATGACGGGCAAGGGCCGCATCGAGATCACGGGCCAGCTGGGCGACGTGATGAAGGAGTCGGTCCGCGCGGCGCTCGCGTACCTCCGCTCTCACGCCGACGAGCTCGGCGTCGATCCGGAGTTCCTCGAGAAGCACGACCTCCACGTGCACGTGCCCGCGGGCGCGATCCCCAAGGATGGCCCCTCGGCGGGCATCACGATGTTCACCGCGCTCACCTCGCTCGTCACCGGGCGTCGCGTCCGGAGCGACGTCGCGATGACCGGCGAGGTCACGCTCCGCGGCCGCGTGCTCCCGATCGGCGGCCTCAAGAGCAAGATGCTCGCGGCCCACCGCGCAGGCTTCAGGCGGGTGATCATCCCGAAGCTCAACGAGCGTGATCTCCCGGAGATCCCGGAGACCGTGCGCAACGAGCTCGAGATCATCGCCGCCGAGGACGTGCGCGAGGTCATCGCGGCCGCCCTCGAGCCCGACGTGCTCGCCCCCACCGGCACGAGCGGCACCGGCGGCAAGACCGGCACCGGCACCGGCGCGCCCGTCTCGGCGAAGCACGGCTGATCGCCCGACCCGAGGCACACCACACGAACAGGCCACCACCACGGGCTGCGCGCTCCTCGCCCCACCGAGTGAGCCGCAGCCCGTGTCTCTTGCTCCACCGGGACTTCGATCGCGGTGCAGCCTTCAATCCGTGGGCGAGCTCGGCCCGACGTCTCCTCCACAGACTCGACATCGCTTCGCCCAGCTCGGCAGCGGATACCCACACGACGGGCACTGCGTCGCGTCGTCGGCGACCCCGTCGCCGATGGCCCACGCGATGTCGTTCTCGCGGATCGTCAGCGCGATGGCGCGCTCCTGGCGCGGGGTCCACCGAGTGCCGGAGTGGCCGAGGACCACCGGAGGTGTCTCGGACCCATCGGGCACTTCGCGCGCGATGCAGTGACGCGCGAGCGCGTGGCGGATCGTCTCCTCGTCCGTGCGGCAGAAGTGCACGTCCTTCGCGCACACGCCGCAGTGCCGGACGTCGTCGTCCTCGGTCGGAGCGAGGGACTCCCAGCGCTTGTCACAGCGGCGACGCACCGCGAAGTCGTTCGGACAGCTCCGAATGGTCCTCGACATCACCAGCGGGGGGTTCCAGCGCGCATCGCCGTCGTCTCGATCACTCACCCCGACGAGCCTCGCACGTTCGGCAGAGCGACGACGACTCCAGCGATCGACACCGCGCGCAGGCATGAGGTGCCGAGCACGGGAGAACCCGTCGGAGGGGACACGCATCCCCCGGAAAACACAGCGACTCGAATGAATCGGTGCGCTGGCGCCGCCCGCGGTATCGTCGTCCTGCGAGGACCTCATGAGCGCGCCGCAGCTTCCGATCGAGATCAAGCACAGCCAGGGCATGGCGATCTTCATGCTCGTGTGCGCGGTGTTCATCCTCGGCTCGAGCTTCCTCGTGGGCGTGTCGCTCAACACGCTCACCGGCGCGCTGATCCTGCTCGTGTCGATCGGCTACCTGACGCAGCCCGCGATCGTGGCGACCGAGACCGGGCTCGAGCACCGGAACCTCCTCGGCATGACGCTGCGCCGCACGGACTACGACAGGCTCTCCGACCTGAGCGTCGAGGGCGGCACGTTCTACGTCACGCGCGGTGGCACGAAGGAGAAGGTGCGGGGCATGATCCGCTTCTTCCTCAGTGGCTCCGATCTCGCGCGCCTCGAAGAGGCCATCCGCGCGAGCCGAGCCTAGAGCACCGATCCGTTTGATTCCCCCAGGAATCAAATGGAATCGGGGCTCTTGGGGGAGTGGGGCCCCGACGAATTCACTTCGGCGGGGCGAGCTCGGAAACACAGACTAGAGCAGCGATTCGAATGAATCGGTGCTCTAGCGCGACCTCCCCGTGCCTCACGGACGCACCCTCGGAGGCAATCAGGCGAGCCAGTCCGTTCTCGCTCCCATCAACAAGGACATGGAGCCACGCGACGGGGCCTCGCGTGAGTCTCGGCGTCGTCGCGTCTGATCAGGAGCGCCCGCCGCAACCAGCGGCGAAGACGGGCTCCTCGCCCTCGATCACCTCGCGGCCCTCCGAGGTCCAGCGCCACACGTCGAGGTTCGGCGAGTCGCAGGAGACCGCCGTGACCTGGTGCACGCGAGTCTCGCTCGGCAGGTACTCGAACACCGCCTCGCGCAGCGTGGCCTCGACCGGCACGACGGCCTCGCGACCCTCGCACCGCGCGGGCGCCCAGCGACGCTCGGAGAGGTAGTAGCGCTCGCTCGCACGCGTCGCGTAGATGGACCCACGCCTCACCATGCAACGCGGCAGCGCCGCGATCGCGGCCTCGAGGGCCTCGCGACGCGCGTCCTCCGAGGGAAACGACACATCGTCGAGCCGTCGCTCGATCGCCTCGAGCGCGGCGCGAGAGAAGCCCTGCGCGTCGCGGCGCGGATCGATGGCCACCACGAAGAGCCGCTCCTCGCTTCCGTCCGAGCCCCACACCGGATCGAAGCCAGTCGACGACAGCGCGAGCACGCGGCCATGCGTCACACGAGCCGCGAGCGCGTCGGCGGCGCTGCGATCCGTGAAGAGGCCCGCGACCACCGCGATCCGATCGGGCGCCTCGCGCTCGAGCGCGAGATCCCGAGTCGTCACGATCCACGGATAGCCCGCGTCGAGGACGCCGCTCGCATAGGCACGACCCCCCGCGAGCTCGGCCGCACGCGCGCTCGTCGTGATCGCGACCACCACCGCGAAGCGCGGGGTCGGCAGCTCGTTCGGCAGCGCTCGCGACTCGTAGTGCCCGTCGCCGAACCAGAGGCCGGGCGGGAGCGGACGCGTGCGCGGCGTCGCAGGCGAGAGGCGCGGCCCGTCCTTGGAGGGGGGAGCGTCTATCCCCGCGTCATCGTCACGCGCGCCGGCGTGCACGCTCGGCGACGCCCACGCGAGGAGGGCGATCACCGCGACGCTCGTCGCGAGCGGCAAGGCGAGCGCTTGACCACGACGCATCGTGCATCCTACGGCGCGCCGCGGGGCGAGCTTCCCTCGCGAATTCGCCCTGTTTCCAGGGCGATCCGCGTGATCGCGTCCGCGTCGCCGGGCCGCACCACGAGCTCGGCCTCCTCGGGCGGCTCGTACGCGAGCGCCGCGCCCGGGAGCTGGCTCGCGGCGTCGTGTTCGGACTGCGCGTAGAGGCCCTTTGCATCGCGCGCGCGACACGTCTCGAGATCGGTGTCGAGCCAGACCTCGACGAACCGGCCCGGCGCGAGCGCGCGCGCCCGTGCACGGAACGCGCGCTTGTGCGCGGTCGCGGGGACGAGCACCACGAGCCCCTCGGCGGCGAGCAGCGCGGCGATGCGCGCGAGCGACTCGTAGAACGCGTCGCGTGCCGCCTCGTCGTAGCCGGGCGCGGGCCGCAGCGCCGCGCGCAGCACGTCGGAGTCGAGCACCACCACGTCGCGACGACCGAGGCCGCGCAGCTGCTCCGCGACGGCTCGCGCGAGCGTGCTCTTGCCCGCCGACGGCAGCCCCGTGAGCCACACGATCGGCCCGGGCGCGCGCGCCTTCGAGCGCGGCGACGCGCTCGTCGTAGGGCCGCTCATCGCATCGCCTCGTGGCCCATC
>JAIBCE010000546.1 GCA_019694315.1 Sandaracinaceae bacterium | reverse complement strand
GCACCGGGAGCTCTTCGTGCCCGGCGTCGGCGGGCAGGGCCGCGTCGAGCGCGCCGTCGCGAAGACGCTCCATGTGCGTCACGAGCGCGCTCAGGCGCCGGTGGATGCGCGCGGCCTGCACGAGCTGCACGGCGAGCAGGAGGAACGCGACCAGGCCCACCACCGCGGCGGCGCTCTCGTAGTAGGCGTGCAGCGTCGCGGTGTGGTGCGCGAGCTCGTGGCCGAGCCACAGCACCACGGGGCGGCCGCTCGGATCGCGCACCACGCGCGTGTGCAGCCGGATGCGGGATCCGCGCGCGTCGAGCGCGTCGTGCGGCGCCTCGTCACGGACCATGCTCGGCGTGAATTCGCCCGGAAATCCTCGAAAATCATCAGGATGCGCGGCCAGTCGCGCGCCGTGCTCGTCGTAGATCGCGATGGCCGACACGATGCCGTCGACCTCGGCCCCGAGCGGAGAGCGCCCGAGGTGCACGTGGGGCGTCCCATCGGGGGTGTCGAAGAGGCTCACGGCCTCGACGGCCGCCTGCGTGCGCATCGCCTCGTCCACGCCCGAGAGCAGGAGGCGCTCGAAGATCGCGCCCGCCACGAGCACCGCCGCGGCGAGCAGGAGCGTCGGCAGGATCGCGCCGAAGAGCACGAGGCGGGCGCGCAGCGAGGTCATCGTCCCTCGTCCTCGAGTGAGAGACGGAAGCCCACGCCGCGCACGGCCTTGATGCTCGGCACGCGGGCCGTGGCGTCGGCCTCGGTGATCTTCGCGAGCTTGGCCCGCACGTAGCCCATGTAGACATCGAGGATGTTCGGATCGCCCTCGAACGCGTGGCCCCAGACGTCTCCGAGGAGCTGTGCGCGCGTGCGCACCTCGCCTGCATGCGCGAAGAGCTCCGAGAGCAGCGCGTGCTCGCGGGCCGTGAGCGAGACCTCGGTGCGGCCGTGTCGGAGCGCGCGCTTCTTGGCGTCGAGCACCACGTCGCCGAGCACGTGCTCGATCGCCGCGCCCTCGCTCCGACGGTGCAGGGCCTGGAGCCGCGCCAGCAATTCCTCGAATTCGAAGGGCTTGGTGAGGTAGTCGTCGGCGCCGGTGCGGAGGCCGAGCACCTTCTCGCGCGTCTCGCCGCGCGCGGTGAGCATCAGCACCGGCGTGCGGATCCCCTCGCGGCGCAGGTGCTCGAGGATCGCGATTCCGTCGTCGTCGGGCAGCATCCAGTCGAGCACGATCACGTCGTAGCCGAGGGCCTCGATGCGCGCGCGGGCGTCCTTGCCGTGGGTGCAGTGATCGAGCTGGTGGCCCTCCTCGCGGAGGCCACGCACGAGAAAGCGCGCGAGCCGCTCTTCGTCCTCGACCAAGAGGATCCTCACGTGACCTCCGTGGGCATCATCGTGTCGGACGCGCGCCGCACGCCCGCCACCCGAGCATAGACCGCGGGCAGCACGATCAGCGTGAGCACGGTGGACGTGACGAGGCCACCCACGACGACGGTCGCGAGCGGCGCCTGCACCTCGGCGCCCACGCCCGTGGCGATCATCATCGGGACGAAGCCGAGGCCCGCGACGAGCGCGGTCATGAGCACGGGGCGGAGGCGATTCTGCGCCGCGCGCACGGCGGCCTCCTCCGAGGACAGGCCGCTCTCTTCTTCGTGGTGGATGCGCGAGACGAGCACGACACCGTTCATCACGGCGATGCCCGAGAGCGCGATGAAGCCGATCGCCGCCGAGATCGAGATGGGCATGTCACGGAGCCAGAGGAGCGTGATGCCGCCGAGCGCCGCGAAGGGCACGTTGCCGAAGACGAGGAGCGCGCTGCGCCAGCGGCCCAGGGCCTTGCGCAGGAGCACGAGCACGCCGAAGAGCACCACCGGGAGCACGAGGAGGAGGCGCGCCTGCGCGGCCTCGAGGTTCTCGTACTGGCCGCCCCACTTCGGGAGATAGCCGTCGGGCAAGGGGATCTCGCGATCGAACCGCGCCTGGGCCTCGGCCACCACCGAGCCCAGATCGCGGCCGCGCACGTTGAACGCGATCACGATGCGGCGATCGCCCTGATCGTGATCGACGAGGCCCGGCGCCGCGAGGTTGGTGACGTCGGCCACGCGCGAGAGCGGCACCACCGTGCGGCCGACCGGGATGGGCGCGTCGCGCAGGTCGAATGCGCTCGGCGTGCCCGAGAGGCGCACGCGCACGGGGATGCGCAGGGGCCCGTCGCGCGTGACGGCGACCTCGAGCCCAGTGCGCTGTGCCGTGATCACGTCGAGCACGTCGGTCGCGTCGAGACCGAGCGCGGAGGCGTCGAGCGGGCGCGGCACCACGTCGAGCAAGGGCACCGCCGGCGGCGAGGTGATGCGGATGTCGACGGCGCCCTCCACGGTGGAGAGCAGCGCCGCCGAGGCCTGCGCGAGGCGCTGCAGCTCGGCGAGATCGTCGCCCACGATGCTCAGGCTCACGTCGCTCGTGGAGCCGCCGAGCAGCTCGTTGAAGCGCATCTGGATCGGGTGCGTGAAGCCCAGCACCACCTGCGGATCCACCTCGCGGATCGCCTGGTCGAGCGCCTCCACCACGACGTCGTGCGTGCGACCAGGCGCCCACTCGCTGCGCGGTCGCATGCGGAGGAAGAGGTCGGCTTGCTCGATGCCCATCGTGTCGGTGGCGACCGCGGCGCTGCCCACGCGGTGATAGGCGCCCACCACCTCGGGCACGCCGAGCACTGCGCGCTCGACCGCGGAATTGCGCTCGATCTCGGCCTCGAGCGAGATGTCCGAGTGGCGCTGCGTCGTCGAGACGATGTCGCCCTCGTCGAGCGTCGGGATGAACTCGGTGCCCGAGAGGCTGAAGAGCAGCACGCCCGAGGCCATGCCGAGCACCACGAGCGCGAGGAGGATCGCGGGCTGCTTCTGCGTGATCGGAAGCACCCTCGCGTACGCGGCGCTCGCGAGGCGCGGAAGGAGCGGGTCCTTCTCGGGCACGTCCTTCCAGCGGATGAACGTGGCTGCCGCCGCGGGGATGAACGTGAGGCTCAGGACGAGCGCGGTGGAGAGCGCGAAGAGCACGGTGAGCGCCATCGGGCGGAACATCACGCCCTCCACGCCTCCGAGCGTCACCACCGGCACGTACACGAGGCCGATGATCGCGACCGCGTAGAACACCGGCGTGGCCACCTGCGCCGTGCTCTGCGCGATCGTCTCGCGCACCTCGGCGGGGCCGAGGTGCTTGCCGTGCGCGCGGCGGTGCTCGAGCGCGTGGAACGTGGTCTCGACCACCACGACCGCGCCGTCCACGAGGAGGCCGAAGTCGAGGGCACCGAGCGACATGAGGTTTCCCGGCACGTCGAAGGCCACCATCCACACGACGGCGCCGAGCATCGAGAGCGGGATGACGCTCGCGACGAGGCTGCCTGCGCGCACGCTGCCGAGCATGGCGAAGAGCACCAGGGCCACGAGGATGCCGCCCTCGAGGAGGCTCGAGCCCACGGTGTGGAGCGTGGCCTCCACGAGGTCGCTGCGGTCGTAGGTGATCTCGAGATCCACGTCGGACGGCAGCGAGCGACGCACCGTGGGCAGCGCCGCGTGGATGCGCCCCATCACCTCGAGCGCGTTGGCGCCCGTGAGCATCTGGCACATCACGTACACGACCTCGCCGCGACCGTTGGCCGTGCCCGCACCGATGCGCGGGATCATCCCCTCTTCCACGCGCACCACGTCGCTCAACCGCACCCACGCGCCGTCGTCGGCGCGCACGAGCGAAGGCGCGAGATCGGCCGGTCGCGTGGGCAGCGCGCGACCGCGCAAGAGCACGTGGCTCGCGCCCGCGGGGAGGCTCGCGCCCGGCGCTGCGCCCACGGCCCGCTCGGTCGCATCGCGGAGGGCGCCC